>WBUW01000241.1 GCA_008933495.1 Pseudorhodoplanes sp. | reverse complement strand
TGCTGATCGTGGCGCCGAACGAGCGCAAGGTGCGCATCGAGGTCGGCTACGGGCTGGAAGGCACGCTGACCGACGCCATTTCCAAGTTCATCATCGAGAATTCCATCCTGCCGCGCTTCAAGGCCGGTGATTTTCCCGGCGGCATCCGGCGCGGCGTCGAGGACATCGTGCAGGTGCTCACCGGCGATGCCGAGGAATACAAGCAGCGCGCCGTGCAGGCCGCCTCGCCGAAGGTCTCGCAGGGCGAACTGATCGTGATGGCGATCTTCATCCTGATCGTGTTCTTCATCATTCTCAATGTCGTGATCGGCCTCCTGCGCACGGTGCGGCAGATGCTGATGCAGGCCGGCGTCATAAAACGCGATCCGAAAGGAACGCGCCACTGGCTCGACAGTATCCCGATCGTGGTTTCGCCGGGCGGCTCGTCGGGCGGCTCGTCCTGGAGCAGCGGTTCTTCGGGCGGCGGATTTTCCGGCGGCGGCGGATCGTTCGGCGGCGGCGGGTCGTCGGGGAGCTGGTGAGGGCGCGCGATGATGACCGACAGCGACAAGGCCCGCATCACCGGCGCGATCCGCGAGGCGGAAACCAGGACCGCGGGCGAGATATTCTGCGTGATTGCGCGCCAGTCGAGCAGCTACCGGCTGGTGCCGCTCGCCTGGGCGTCGGCGCTCGCCTTGCTCGTGCCGTTTCCGCTGCTGGTATTTTCGACCTGGCCGCCGTCGGCGATCTATATCGTGCAGCTTGCCGTGTTCGCGATCGCCGCCGTCGTGCTGTTGCAACCGGCGATCCGCTTCCGCATCGTGCCGAGACAGCGCAAGCATGACCGCGCCCATGCCGAGGCGATGCGCCAGTTTTTCGCGCATGGCCTCGACAGGACCGCGCAGCGCACCGGCGTGCTCATCTTTGCCTCGGCGGCCGAGCGCTATGCCGAGATCGTGGCCGATGCCGGCATCAACGACCGGGTCAGCAAACAGGTCTGGGACGAGGCGGTCGCCGCCCTCATCGACGGCATCCGCGACAATCGCCCCGGCGACGGCTTCGTGGCCGCGATCGAGAAATGCGGCGCGGTCCTCGCCGCGCATTTCCCGCCCGGCGCGCTGCAGCGCGACGAACTGCCGGACAAGCTGGTGGAGCTTTGACCGGCCCGCCGGCCGACCGCGCGGCGCGCCATCAGCGCGCCAGGCCGTGATAGACGCTGTTCGGCCGCATGTCGGTTGCCGCGGCGACGCGGTTCGACATGTTGAAGAACGCGGCGACGGCGCCGATGTCCCAGATGTCGCGGTCGGAGAAGCCCGCCTTTCGCAACCGCGCGCGGTCCTCCGCTTCGACGGCCCAGGGTTCGGCGGTCAGCTTGACCGCGAAATCGAGCATCGCGCGCTGGCGCTTCGACAGCCGGGCGGCGCGATAATTCATCACCATGAGCTCGCCCAGCACCGGGTCGGCCGATAGCTGCCGCACCGCGGAGCCGTGCGCGGTCAGGCAATAATAGCAGCGGTTCTGCGAGGAGACGGCGACCGCGATCATTTCGCGCTCGAGCTTGCTCAGGCCGGACGGCGCGAGCATCAGATCATTGTACATCGCGACAAAGGCTTCGAGTTTGGCGGTGTCGAACGCATAGGCCTTGAGCACGTTCGGCACGAAGCCGAGCTTCTCTTCGCATTTGCGAAAATAGGCGGCCATCGATTCGTTGAGCGCCGGCTTGGGCAGCGACAGCGCCACCGGATCGAGGTCGTCCCCGGCCGCTGCCCCGCCGGCCGCCGTTGCCGCCGCGCTGGCGCGACCGGCGGTCTGCGGCTTGCCGGCCTTGTCGTTGTTTCTCTTGGATTTTGCTGGCGTCTTGCGCACGTGTCACACTCCCCGGTCAGGATCGCCACCCACCCTAGACCATGATCCGATCCGATCGAAACCGGTCATGCCCGGATTCTGCAGTTTTCGCGCGATCTTGCGCCGAACAGGTTCCCACGTCGGCGGATCGCGCGCGGGCCGCTTTATGCGCCCGATAAAATCGGGTGAGGGCGCCTGCGGCCACTCGACCGCCGCGCGCGATTCATAAAGACTCCAGTTGCGCCCGAGGGGGACCCGCGAACCGATTGGGAGACCCTGTATGAGCCTCGCCAGCGTTCTTGATACCGAGGAAGAGCGCATTGCGCGCAAGCTGATCGACGACGCCGATCAGGCCCTCAATGGCCGCTCCGGCGCGCTGGCGCAGGGCTTCGTGTCGCGCCTGCTTTCACGCGCCGCCCCGGAAGACCTGCTCGGCTATCAGCCGGAAGAGCTCGCCGCGCTCGGCGAGCAGAGCTGGGAGTTCCTGCAGGTCCGCAAACCCGGCCATCCGAAAATCCGCTTTGCCAATCCGCAGCCGCCCGCCGGCGCCGCCCGGCTGAACGGCATCTCGGTGATCGAGATCGTCAATGACGACATGCCGTTCCTGGTCGATTCGGTCATGGCGGCGCTAGCGGAAAGCGGCCTGTCGATCCGGCTTGTCGTGCATCCGGTGCTGGCGGCGCAGCGCGACGCGGCCGGCACGCTGACGGCGCTGCCGGAAGGAGCGCGGGCGGACAGCGCCCCGCTGCGCGAAAGCTTCATCCATGTCCATGTCGAACGCATCGAAGACGAGCTGCGGCGGACCGTCGTCGTGCAGGAACTCGAACTGGTGCTTGCCGATGTGCGCGTTGCGGTGTCCGACTGGCGCGCGATACTCGACCGCGTCGGCGGGGTGATCGAGGAATTGCGGAAAAATCCGCCGCCGTTGCCGGCGGACGAAACGGCGGAAGCGATCCAGTTCCTCGAATGGCTGGTGGCAAACAATTTCACGTTCCTGGGCATCCGCGACCATGTGTTTTCGAAGGAAACCGATTCCTTCGATGCCCGCTACGAGACCGGGCTCGGCATCCTGCGCGACCGCTCGCGCGGGACCGGCCGCCAATTGATGACGCCGGAAATCCGCGCCTTGCTCGACGAGCCGCGCGCGCTGTTCGTGACCAAATCGGCGTCGCGCTCGCGCGTGCACCGGCGTGTCTTCATGGATTATGTCGGCGTCAAGCGCTATGACGCGGACGGCCGCGCGGTCGGCGAGTTCCGCATCCTCGGGCTGTTCACCTCGACGGCCTATACGCGTTCGACCCGCAGCATTCCCTATATCCGCCGCAAGATCGATGCCGTGCTGGTGCGCGCCGGGTTTAGTCCGGCCGGGCATTCCGGCAAGGCGTTGCTGAACGTGCTCGAAACCTATCCGCGCGACGAACTGTTCCAGCTCGACGAGGAGGCGCTCTATCGCTTTGCGATGACGATTCTTCAGCTCGAGGAGCGGCCGCGCGTGCGCGTGCTGGTGCGCCGGGACCGCTACGACCGGTTCGTGTCGGCTCTCGTCTACCTGCCCGGCAACCGCGCCGACAGCCGCGTGGTCGCCTCGATCGGGGAATTTCTGGCCGCCTGTTTCAGGGGAACGATCAGTGCGCAGACGCCGTTCGTTCCGGAAGGCGCGCTGGTGCGCATCCATTTCGTGATCCGGCGCTCGAAGGAGGCGGTTGGCGACATCGACCGCGCCGAGCTCGAATACGGGGTCGGGGCGATCGTGCGCACCTGGAGCGATGCCTTGTCGGAGACGCTCGCGCTCGCCTACGACGCCGTCAAGGCGAACGTGCTGTTCGAGCGCTATCGCAACGCGTTCTCGCCCGGCTACCGCCACCGTTACGCGCCGGCCGAAGCCGTCGGCGACATCCGCACGATCGAGAGCCTGACCTCGCAGCGTCCGCTGAGCGTGGAGTTCCATGCGCGCAAGGACGACGGCGGGCAGATCGGCCTCAGGGTCTGGAGCTATAACCGGCCGATCCCGCTGTCCGAGCGGGTGCCGATTCTCGAAAACATGGGGTTTCGGGTCGTCGACGAGACCACCTTCGACGTCACGCCGGCGGCCGACGGGCAGCCGGCGGTGGCGTTGCACGACATGGTGCTTGAGCGCGCCGCCGCCGGCGCCCCCGACATCAGCAACCTGAAGCAGGCGCTCGAAGCCTGTCTGCTGGTCGTCATGCGCGGGGTGGCGGAGAACGACGGCTATAACGGGCTCGTGCTGGCGGCCGATTTGTGGTGGCGCGACGTTGCGCTGATCCGCACCATCTCGCGCTACCTGCGGCAGATCCGCGTGCCGTTCTCGCAGGATTATATGTGGACGACGCTGCGCAAGCATCCCGGCATCGCGGCGGCGCTCGTGCGTCTGTTCCAGACCCGCTTCGATCCGCGGCTCGCCCCGCTCGGTGACCGGCGCGGCAGCCAGGAAGACGCCGTCGTCGCCGAGATCGAGACCGCGCTCATCAATGTGCAGAGCCTCGACGAGGACCGCATCGTCAGGCATTTCGTGAGCGCGATCCGCGCCGCGGTGCGCACGAATTTTTTCCAGACCGACGAAAACGGGCAGGCGAAAGCGCAGATCGCGATCAAGTTCGACAGCCGCAAGATCGATGCGCTGCCGCTGCCCAAGCCGCTGTATGAAATCTTCGTCTATTCGCCGCGCGTGGAAGGCGTGCATCTGCGCTTCGGCAAGGTCGCGCGCGGCGGCATCCGCTGGTCCGACCGGCCGCAGGATTTCCGCACCGAGATTCTCGGCCTGGTCAAGGCGCAGCAGGTCAAGAATGCGGTGATCGTGCCGGTCGGCGCCAAGGGCGGCTTCGTGCCCAAGCTGCTGCCGGCCGGCGGCACGCGCGAGACGATCCAGGCGGAAGGTGTGGCGGCCTACAAGCTGTTCATCGCGAGCCTGCTCGACGTCACCGACAATATCGCGGGCGAGGCGGTGGTGCCGCCGGACAATGTGGTGCGCCACGACGGCGACGATCCCTATCTGGTGGTCGCCGCCGACAAGGGCACGGCGACCTTCTCCGACATCGCCAACGCGCTCTCGCTCGAACGCGACTTCTGGCTGGGCGACGCCTTCGCCTCCGGCGGCTCGGCCGGCTACGACCACAAGAAAATGGGCATCACCGCGCGCGGCGCCTGGGAAGCGGTGCGGCGGCATTTCCGCGAAATGGACATCGATATCGCGACAACGCCGTTCACGGTGACCGGTGTCGGCGACATGTCGGGCGACGTGTTCGGCAACGGCATGCTGCGCGAGAAGACGATCAGGCTCGTCGCCGCCTTCGATCATCGCGACATTTTCATCGACCCGGCGCCCGACCCGGACAGGAGCTTTGCCGAGCGCGCGCGGCTGTTCGCGCTGCCGCGCTCGAGCTGGCAGGACTACGACAAGGCGCTGATCTCCCGCGGCGGCGGCGTCTTTCCCCGTACGCTCAAGGAGATTCCGGTGTCGCCGGAAATGCGGGCCGTGCTTGGCATCGACGACCAGCGCGCGACGCCGCAGCAGGTCATGCGCGCGATCCTGAAAGCGCCGACCGACCTGCTG
>WBUW01000240.1 GCA_008933495.1 Pseudorhodoplanes sp. | reverse complement strand
CGAACGCAAGAAAGCACTCGCCGGCAAGGAAATCGCATCGGCACAGGATCTCGACCTCGCCAAGGCCGCCTATGATCGGGCGCTCGCGTCGCATGCGAGCGCCCTCGCCGATGTCAAGGTGGCCGAAGCCGACCTGCGGCTGAACGAGATCAATCTTGTCAAGGCTTGCATCTGTTCGCCGATCGACGGCGTCGTTCTGACGCGCAATGTCGATCCCGGCCAGATCGTGGCTTCCTCGTTGCAGGCGCCGGTGCTGTTCGTCATCGCCGAGGACCTGCGGCACATGGAGCTGCGGGTCGATGTCGACGAAGCCGATGTCGGCAAGATCAAGATCGGTCAGACGGCGACATTCAGCGTCGACGCCTATCCCGACCGCAAGTTCCCCGCCGTGATCAAGGACATCCGCTACGGCTCCGAGGTGGTGCAGGGCGTCGTCACCTACAAGGCGATTCTGTCGATCGACAATTCGGAATTGCTGATCCGCCCGGGCATGACGGCGACGGCCGAGATCGTGGTCCAGCAGGTGCAAGACGCGCTGCTGGTACCGAATCGCGCGCTGCGGTTCACTCCCCCCGCCACGCAGGCCGATGGCGGGCAGAAGAGTTTCCTGCAGCGCTTGCTGCCGGGACCGCCCGCCTTCCGCCCGCCGAGCAAGCCGGAGGATACCGGCGCCAATCGCACCGTGTGGATGCTGCGTAACGGCGCTCCAGCCGCAATTCCGGTCGTCATCGGTGCCACCGACGGAAAGCGAACCGAAATCGTGAAGGGCGAGATCGCCCCCGATCAGAAAGTGATCGTCGACGCGGTCGCCGCCAAGCGCTGAGAGGACACAGTGCAGGAAGGCAGCAAGCCGCCGATCATCGAGTTTCGCGGCGTCACCAAGGTTTACGGGACCGGGCACGCGGCGGTACACGCGCTGGCCGGCGTCGACCTGGCGATTGCGGAAGGCGAGTTCGTCGCCATCATGGGCCCCTCGGGCTCGGGCAAGTCGACGGCGATGAACCTGATCGGCTGCCTCGATAAGCCCTCGGCCGGAGACTATCTTTTCAAAGGCGTCTCGCTCGGCCAGCTCAGCCGCGACCAGCGCACGATGCTGCGACGGCATTTTCTCGGTTTCGTGTTCCAGGGCTTCAACCTGCTGCCGCGCACGACCGCGGTCGAGAATGTGGAACTGCCGCTCATATATCGCGGCCTGCCGCAGGCCGAGCGCCGCGCCATGGCCATGACCGCGCTCAGGCGCGTCGGGCTGGAAGGACGCGAGCACCACACGTCGGCCGAATTGTCCGGCGGCCAGCAGCAGCGCGTCGCCATCGCGCGCGCGATCGTCACCGACCCCGTTGTCCTGCTCGCCGACGAGCCGACGGGCAATCTCGATACCAAGACCAGCCGCGAAATCATGGAACTCGTCAGCAGCCTCAACCGCGAGCAGGGAATCACGGTCATCATGGTGACGCACGAGAACGACATCGCGGCGTATGCCGGGCGTATCGTGCGTTTCGTCGACGGAAAGGTCGAATCGGACGCGCCTGACCGGGAGGCCGCGTGATGCTGTTCGAAGCGGTCAAGCTCGCTTTGCAGGCGATCCAGCGCAACGCGTTGCGATCCTTCCTGACCGTGCTCGGCATCGTCATCGGCGTCGGCGCGGTCATCGCCATGGTGACGATCGGCCGGGGGACGACAGCCAAGGTTTCGGCCGACCTTGCCCAGCTCGGCAGCAATCTCCTGTTCGTCCGGCCCGGCCAGTTCGGGCCTGGCCGCGCCTCCACCGATGCAAAACCGTTCAACACGCGCGATGTCGAAGCGATCAGGAGCCAGGTTCCCGGCCTGCGGGCGGTGGCGCCGGTGGCGCAGAAATCGTTCACGGTCATCTACGGCGCCGAGAACCGCCAGACCGCCGTCAACGGCACCGATAACGACTATTTCGTCACCCAGGACTGGACGCTCACCGGCGGCCGCCAGTTCCTCGACGGCGAAATACGCAGCGGACGCGCCGTCTGCGTGCTTGGCGAGACGGTGCGCGACAAGCTGTTCGGCCGCGGCGACCCGGTCGGGCGCAACATCCGGGTAAAGAATGTCTCCTGCGAGGTCATCGGATTGCTCCGGCCCAAGGGGCAATCCAGCACCGGGGCCGATCTTGACGATGTCGTGCTGATGCCATTGCGCGTCTACCATCGCCGCCTCGCCGGCAACACGGATATCGGCTCGATCAATGTTTCCGCCCGCGACGACGTCGATACGGCCAAAGTGCAGGCCGACATCGAACGGCTGCTGCGCGAGCGCCGCAACATGCTGGCCGGGCAAATTGACGACTTTTCCGTCCGCGACATGAAGCAGCTCGCCGAGACGACAATGGCCACGACCCAGATGCTGACGGCGCTGCTCGGCGCGGTCGCCGCCGTCAGCCTGCTGGTCGGCGGCATCGGCATCATGAACATCATGCTCGTGTCGGTGACCGAGCGAACGCGCGAGATCGGCATCCGGCTGGCGATCGGGGCACTCGAAAGTCAGGTGCTGGCGCAGTTTCTGGTTGAAGCGGTCGTGCTTTCGCTGTTCGGCGGCCTGGCGGGAATCCTGCTCGGTCTCGGGCTGGCATGGCTGGCAACGGGCGGGCTGCGCGTTCCCTTCGTGCTCGATACGCCGATCATCCTGATCGCCTTCGGCTTTTCGGCGCTGGTCGGCGTTGTTTTCGGCTATTTTCCGGCACGGCGCGTGGCGCATCTCGATCCGATCGAGGCGCTGCGTCACGAATGATGCCGAAGCCGCGCGCGGTCTGACGCCGGCAAAACAAAACGCCCGCCATGCGGCGGGCGTTTCTTTTCGGGCAACTTTCGGTCAGGACGGCTGCGGTTCCAGTCCGCCCGGTTCCGGACGCGGGCGGCCGCGGCCGGTGGTCGGCACCGCCGAGGAACGTGGCGTCTGCGGCTCGATCACCGATTCGCGGTTCGGCTTCTTGCCGTTCAGCAGGTCCTTAATCTCGTCGCCGGTCAGCGTCTCGAACTCGAGCAGACCCCTGGCAAGCGCTTCAAGGTCCTCGCGCTTCTCCTCGAGGATGTGCCGCGCCTCCGAATGCCCGGCCTCGACCAGCCGGCGCACCTCGGCGTCGATCTTCTGGGCGGTCGCTTCCGAGATATTCTGCTGGCGCGCAACCGACATGCCCAGAAACACCTCGTCCTGGTTCTCGCCATAAGCCACCGCGCCGAGTTCGGGCGAGAAGCCCCAGCGCGTGACCATCATGCGGGCAAGCCGCGTCGCCTGCTCGATGTCGCTCTGCGCGCCCGACGTCACCTTGTCGTGGCCGAAAATCATCTCCTCGGCGACGCGCCCGCCCATCATGATCGCAAGCCGCGAGGTCATCTGCTCGAAGCTCATCGACAGCTTGTCGCGCTCGGGCAACTGCATGACCATGCCGAGCGCGCGGCCGCGCGGAATGATGGTCGCCTTGTGCACCGGATCGGTCGCCTTGACGTTGAGCGCGACGATGGCGTGGCCGCCTTCGTGATAGGCGGTCAGCATCTTCTCTTCCTCGGTCATGACCAGCGACTTGCGCTCGGCGCCCATCATCACCTTGTCCTTGGCGTCCTCGAACTCGATCTGCGTCACCATGCGCTTGTTGCGGCGCGCCGCCATCAAGGCCGCCTCGTTGACGAGGTTCATCAGGTCGGCGCCCGAGAAGCCCGGCGTGCCGCGCGCGATGGTCTTCAGGTTCACGTCGGGCGCGAGCGGAACTTTCCGCACGTGCACCTTCAAAATCTGCTCGCGGCCGACCACGTCCGGATTGGGCACGATCACCTGGCGGTCGAAGCGGCCGGGGCGCAGCAGCGCCGGATCGAGCACGTCGGGACGGTTGGTGGCGGCGATCAGAATGATGCCTTCATTGGCCTCGAAGCCGTCCATCTCGACCAGCAACTGGTTGAGCGTCTGTTCGCGTTCGTCGTTGCCGCCGCCGAGGCCGGCGCCGCGATGGCGGCCGACCGCGTCGATTTCGTCGATGAAGATGATGCAGGGCGCGTTCTTCTTGGCCTGCTCGAACATGTCGCGCACGCGGGAAGCGCCGACGCCGACGAACATTTCGACGAAGTCGGAACCGGAAATCGTGAAGAACGGCACATTGGCCTCGCCCGCGATCGCGCGCGCGAGCAGCGTCTTGCCGGTGCCGGGCGGACCGACCAGCAGCACGCCGCGCGGAATGCGTCCGCCCAGCCGCTGGAACTTGCCGGGATCACGCAGGAATTCGACGATTTCCTGCAGGTCGAGCTTGGCCTCGTCGACGCCGGCCACATCCTCGAAGGTCACGCGGCCGTGCGCCTCGGTGAGCAATTTGGCGCGCGACTTGCCGAAACCCATGGCCTTACCGGCGCCGCCCTGCATCTGGCGCGACAGGAAAATCCACACGCCGATGAGCGCGATGAACGGCAGCCACGAGACGAGCAGCGAAACGAACCACGGCACATTGTCGCCGGGCGGGCGGGCGGTGATCGAAACGCCCTTGCCGTAGAGGCGCTGGACCAGGCTCGGATCGTTGGGGGCATAGGTGCCGAACGGACGGCCGTCGGTGAACGAGCCGTGGATTTCCGGGCCCTGGATCACGACGTCGCGCACCCGGCCCTGATCGACCTCGGTCAGGAGCTGGGAGAACGAAATGTCCTGCGTGGCGGTGCGCTGGCTCGGATTCTGGAACAGCGTGAAGAGCGCCAGCAGCAACAGGACGATGATCACCCACAGGGCGAAATTACGAAGATTAGCGTTCATCCAGCGTCCTCTGCGCCCGTACGGCCCCGGGGCGAATGCGGAAAAATGACCAACTCGGCGGGCACACGCGCCCCCGTCCCGTTAACGAATGTAGGTTCGGCGCCCCCCGGAGGGAATAGCTCATTGTATTCATTTTACCCCGGGTCCCGTGCGGCCATTTGAACCATATTCTGCATTGGTTAAGGCCGAAATTCGGCCGCGCGCCCGTGCCCGGCGCGACGGAGCGCGTTCGATCAGGATCCGGTTCCCCCGGCAGCCGACGGCCGCCCCGGCCAGCGTGCGCCGAATCGGCGATCCGGTCCGGGCATGCTGACAGATTACGGCGTGCAGCGTTTCGAGTTTCGCAAGCTCGACCGGGCCTTCATCCCCGAACTCGGCGATCGCACGGCCCAGCAGGCGCAGGCTGATTTCCTCCGGCAAATCGACAAATCCGGCGGCGTCGAGGGCGATGCCGGCCCCGGGTGCATGGACTCCGACCGCGAGCCTGGCGGACGCCTCATTCACTGCGCGCTCAAGCGCGGCTTCCGCGCGCCGCACCCGCCGCGCGAGCACGGCAAGACGCTCCGCCGTCAGCCCTTCGCGCGCCAGCGCCGGCAGGATCGTGCGCAGGCGCGCACGCGTAAAGCGTGGATCGCGGTTCGAGGGGTCG
>WBUW01000239.1 GCA_008933495.1 Pseudorhodoplanes sp. | reverse complement strand
GCCGACATCCTCGCCAAGATCGAAGCCTACAAGCGCGAGGAAATCGCCGCGGCCAAGGCTTTGCGCTCCGCCGCCGTGCTGGAGCGCGATCTTCGTGGCGCGGACGCCCCGCGCGGTTTCCTGCGGGCGATCGAACGCCGGATCGCCGGCGGCGACTATGCGCTGATTGCCGAAATCAAGAAGGCCAGCCCGTCCAAGGGATTGATCCGCGCCGATTTCGATCCGCCCGCGCTGGCGCGCGCCTACGAAGCCGGCGGCGCGACCTGCCTGTCGGTCCTGACCGATACGCCGTCTTTCCAGGGCAGGCTCGAATTCCTGACGGCGGCGCGCGCGGCAACCGCGTTGCCGGCGCTGCGCAAGGATTTCATGTTCGATCCGTATCAGGTGCTCGAAGCGCGCGCCTATGGCGCCGACTGCGTCCTCATCATCGTGGCCGCGCTCGATGACGCCGCCGCCAAGGACATCGAAGACGCCGCTGTCGAACTTGGGATGGATGTGCTGGTCGAAATCCACAACGAAGCGGAACTGGACCGCGCGCTGAATTTGCGGTCGCGCCTGATCGGCATCAACAACCGTGACCTGCGCACGTTCGCAACCTCGCTTGCGGTGAGCGAGCGCTTGGCTCCGAAAATCCCGGCCGGGTGCATCGTCGTCGGCGAGAGCGGGCTGTTTGCGCCGGCCGATCTGGCGCGGCTCGCCAAGGTCGGAATTTCGACGTTCCTGATCGGCGAAAGCCTGATGCGCCAGGACGATGTCGCCGCCGCGACCCGCGCAATCCTTGCCCGCGACCGCGCCGGCATCCGCGCCGCCGAATAGCCATGGCCCGCGCACGGACGCTCACGCATCTCGGCCGGTCCGGCGAAGCCCGGATGGTGGACGTGTCCGGCAAGGCGGCCACCGAACGTGTTGCAGTAGCCGAAGGGCGCGTGCTGATGGCGGCGAAAACGCTCGATCTCGTGCTCAGGGGGGACGCCAAGAAAGGCGACGTTCTGGGCGCGGCGCGCGTCGCCGGCATCATGGCCGCCAAGCGCACGCACGAACTGATCCCGCTCTGTCATCCCCTCGCCCTGTCCAAGGTCGAACTCGACATTGCGCCGGACCGGAATTTGCCCGGCCTGACGGTGCGTGCCGCCGTCAGGCTGAAAGGCCGGACCGGCGTCGAGATGGAAGCGCTGACGGCAGTGTCGGTCGCCTGTCTGACGATCTACGACATGGTCAAGGCCGTGGAGCGCGGGATGCGCATCGACGGCATCCGGCTGGTCGAGAAAAAAGGCGGGCGCTCCGGCCATTATCGGGCCAAGGAGTAGCCGTGGCTCTGGTTCCGGTCGCAGAAGCGCTCGCGCGCATCCTTGAACAGGCGAAGCCGCTCGGCATTGAAACCGTCCCGCTCACCGAATCCCACGGGCGCGTGCTGGCCAAGGATCTGATGGCGTTGCGCACCCAGCCTCCGGCCGACGTGTCGGCGATGGACGGCTATGCCGTGCGCGCGGCCGACGTTGCGTCCGTCCCTTCAACCCTCGCCATCGTGGGCGAAGTCGCCGCCGGGCGTCCGGTTGTCAGCGCTATCGGCCCGGGTCAGGCGGCGCGGATATTCACCGGCGGCGTGGTGCCGGCGGGCGCCGACACGATCGTCATCCAGGAACACACCGAACGCTCGGGCGACCGCGTCATCGTCAAGACGGCGGCCGCGGCCGGGAAGCATATCCGTCGTGCCGGAATCGATTTTCGAACAGGAGACCCGCTTCTCACGCGGGGACGGCGGCTGACCGGACGCGATGTGACGCTCGCGGCGGCGGCCAATCATGCCGTCTTGCCGGTCTGTCGCCGGCCGCGGGTGGCGATGTTTGCGACCGGCGATGAACTGGTGATGCCGGGCCAGGAGCCCGGCCCCGGCCAGATCGTCTATTCGAACGGCTACGCGATCATGGCGCTCGCGCGCGCCGAAGGAGCCGAAATCATAGACCTCGGCGTCGTCCCCGATCGCATGGACGAAACCATGGCGGCCTTGCACCGGGCCCGTGAAACGAAAGCCGACGTGCTGGTCACCACGGGCGGCGCCTCGGTCGGCGAATACGACCTCATGCACCGCGCCTTTACCGCCGACGGTATTGCGCTGTCGTTCTGGAAGATTGCGCTGCGGCCGGGCCGTCCGCTCATGCACGGGCGAACCGGTGACATGCATGCGCTCGGGTTGCCCGGCAATCCCGTTTCCGCGTTCGTGTGCGCGTTCCTGTTTCTGGTCCCGCTGCTCCGCGTTCTTACCGGGCGCGCCGAGGTCGAGCACCGAATCGAGTCGCTCCCGGTCGGCTGCAACCTGCCGGCCAACGACGAGCGGGCTGATTATTTGCGGGCGACGATCAACCGTTCCCCGGCCGGACAGGAGGTCGTCACGCCCTGGCCGGTACAGGACTCGTCGCTGATGCAGGTCCTTGCCAAGGCTGATTGTCTGCTGATCCGCCCTCCGAAGGCCCCGCCCGCCAGGGCCGGCGACCTCTGTCCGGTGCTTAAGCTTCCGCTATAGGGACGGCTCGGATTGTTCACGCCAAATTAAATGGTTGCGGAACACATATCGAACAGATAGTGTCCGTTCATGCTTTGTTTCTGCGGCGCCCGTTCGCCGCGCCCCGGGGGACCCAAGGCCGATGCTGACCCGCAAACAATTCGAGCTTCTGCGCTTCGTCCATGACCGCCTGAAGGAGACGGGAGTGCCGCCCTCCTTCGACGAGATGAAGGATGCTTTGGATTTGCGCTCGAAATCCGGCATTCATCGCCTGATCATGGCGCTTGAGGAGCGCGGCTTCATCCGGCGGCTTCCCAATCGGGCGCGCGCCATCGAAGTGATCAAGTTGCCCGAATCTGTCGCGCAGGGCCTCGGCGGCAAGCGTGGTTTCACGCCGAGCGTCATCGAAGGAAATCTCGGCCGGGTGCGGACCGGTTCGGAGGACGAAAGCGGCCGTCCGGTCCCGGTTCCGGTCATGGGGCGCATCGCCGCCGGTACCCCGATCGAGGCGATCCAGACCCGCAGCCACACCATCAACATGCCGCCCGATCTGCTGACCGCGGGCGAACATTTTGCCCTCGAAGTGCGCGGCGATTCCATGATCGATGCCGGCATTCTGGACGGCGACGTGGCACTGATCCGCAAGACCGAAAGCGCCGATACCGGCGACATCGTCGTGGCCCTGATCGACGACGAGGAAGCGACCTTGAAGCGCTTCCGCCGCCGCGGCGCCTCGATCGCGCTCGAGCCGGCGAACAGCGCGTACGAAGTGCGCATCCTTCCCCCCACGCGCGTTCGCATCCAGGGCAAGCTGGTCGGCCTGTTCCGGCGCTACTGAGCCTTTCAGGGTTCCTCGGCCGCGATATCGTCCTGGCGCGGCGTCGCATCACGAACGGGAGACTGTGCCGGCGCCGCGGCGCCGGGTCGCCCGTCCGCAGCCGGATTGCCTCCCCACGGTCGCTCCTGCCCGCGCGGACGCGCGCGGAGGATGTCGTATTGTCGACCGTCGTGGCGAAGCGCGATCGCCCCCGAGGTGCGAATTTCCCTTGCATCGATAAGCAAGGCCCGGCAGACCGCGGGCCCCGCCGTTCCGGACCAGATGACGACGGCTGAGCGGTCGCAATCCTCCGCGGCCGCCTCCGGCGTGCGCGGCAGAGCGACGCTCGCGCCGCCGGCACGCGGCACCAGGCATCCGGCCTGGTCGCAGCGCACGTCCTGGGCAAGGCTCTCGTCCGCCGGCGGGCGGCCGTCGCCATCGGCAGCAAGCCAGTTGCGCAGCGCAAAGTGGTCGCGCCGGCCGCCGGCAACGGACATGAGGGAATAGCGGCCGGCATCGGTCCGCACCGCGACCATGCGTCCGTCACCGGAAATCAGCACGTCGGGCTGGCGCGCCGCCACCGCGAGACCGCAGGCTGCGGCCAGAAGAAACACCCCGCCTAAACGAAGCGGTGATCGCAACAGGCAGAGGATCACGATACCCGCCGTTCCAAGCAACAATGGCGCGCCGCCAAAGGCGGCGATGCGTCCGATCGCACCGGGCAGCCGCGAGACCCAGAGCGCGATATCCGTCATGCGCGCGATGCCTTCGCCCATCAATTGCCAGAACGGCCCGTCAAAGCCGAACGGCGCGGCCAGGAGCGCGGCCAGGCCGGCGGGCATCACCCAGGCGGAGACGATGGGCATCGCGGCCAGGTTGGCCAGCACCCCATACGGCGCGAGGCGGTGAAAATGATAGGCCGCGAACAGGGTCGTGGCGAGGCCGGCAACCGCGGAGGCTGTAACAAGCGCGAGCAATTCACGCCCGCCCCAGAGCGCCACCTTCATCGCGAACCGGGTTTCGCCGACGGCCGAGAACCACGGCAATCCCCGTTCATAGACGGCGATCAGCGCCAGCGTTGCCGCAAACGACATCTGGAAGCTCGGGTGCACGATGGCTTCCGGTGCCATCAGCAACAGGACGAGCGCGGCCACCGCGATCGTTCGCAGGGTGAGCGCCGGGCGGTCGAACATGACGCCGATCAGGACAATCGCGGTCATGATGTAGGCGCGCCGGGTCGCGATTTCGGCACCCGACAGCAGCAGATAGAAGGTGGCGGCCGCGAGCGCGCCGACTGCTGCCCATTTCTTGATGGCGTGACGATTGGCGAGCGCAGGAACGAGCGCGAGCGTGGCGCGGAATGCAAGGAAGACGACCCCGGCCACAACCGCCATGTGATAACCGGAAATCGAGAGCACGTGCGCCAGGCTCGAGATATACATCGCCTCGTTGATTTCGGCTGATATCGCATCCCGCTTGCCGGTGATCAGCGCGGAGGCAATGGCGCCGCGATCGCCGGGCGCAGCCGAGCGAATTCTCGCATCGATGGCGTCGCGCATGGCGCTGACGGTCGCGCTCAATTGCAGCATCAGGCGCGGCGGCCGGGGCGGTTCGGCAAGGCGGATCGCGCCGAGGACAAAACCGGTCGCGCCGATGCCCTGGAAATAGAGGTCGCGTGCGAAGTCGTAGCCACCCGGACGTAACGGCTGCAGCGGCGGCATCAGCCGCGCCCGCAGCGACACGAACGTTCCGGCGGGCGGCGCGGTGCCCTTACGCACCGATAGCCGCACGCGATCGGGGCGGACCGGCAAACGCGATCCCTCGACATTGTGCACGGCGATGATGATCCGGTCGGTTCGTTCGCGTTCCTCACGGCTTTCGATAAATCCGGACAGGTCCGCGAGATAAACCGCGGTCGGCAACACCGGGTGCGAAATGCGCTGGCTCTTGATCGTGGCTGCCGCGAAACCGGCCGCGATGGCCGTGATGCCGAGGGCTGCCGGGAAGCCGGCGGCACGGTTACGCAAACCTACGGTCGCCGCGCCGGCGGTCATGACCGCGAGGATGGCCGCCCACCAGAGCGGTTCGCGGT
>WBUW01000238.1 GCA_008933495.1 Pseudorhodoplanes sp. | reverse complement strand
GCTATAGCGCGCGCGACCGCTCGGCGATCTATGGCGGCTTCCATCTCTATGTGTTCGAGGGCTGAGCCATGGAGGTTGGGCCCGACGCCGCTGGCCGCATGGACCGGATCTACCGCCATCAGCGGCATATCTACGATGTCACGCGGCGCTTCTTTCTGCTCGGCCGTGACGCGGCGCTGCGCGAACTGCAGCCGCCGCGGCCCGGTGCCGTTCTGGAGATCGGCTGCGGCACCGGACGCAACCTGATCGCGGCGGCCCGCCGCTATCCGCAGGCGCTTTTCTGCGGCATCGATATCTCGAATGAAATGCTCAAGTCCTGCCGTCGGTCGGTCGCGCGCGCCGGCTTGTCGGCGCGCATCGCGGTAGCTTATGGCGATGCGACCGATTTCGATCCGGCCCGGCTGTTCGCGCGGGTGCGCTTCGAGCGGATTTTCATCTCCTACAGCCTCTCGATGATTCCGCGCTGGCGCGAGGTGCTCGAACAGGCGATGACAAAGCTTGCGCCCGGCGGCGAGCTGCACATCGTCGATTTCGGCGGACAGAGCGGGCTGCCGCGGGCATTCCGCGCCGCGCTGCGGCGCTGGCTCGCCTTGTTCCATGTCAGCCCCCGCGACGACCTGGAAGAGGCGCTGAAGGCGTTGGCGGCCGCGCACGGGGCCGGGCTCGAATTGCGGCGGCCTTTTCGCGACTATGCCCAGCTTGCGGTGGTGAAGGCGCGGGCCTGACCGGCGCTATTGCGCGGCTGTGCGGCTCGTCTGCAGCGCGGCGTTGACCTTGGGCAGAACCTTCTCGGCGAGCAGGATCATCGAGCGCCGGCCGAGCGCCTTGTCGGCCCAGTCCTTGCCGGCATAAAGCAGTGTTCCGAAGTCGCCGACCTTTTCGCGATAGGCGAGGATTTCGTCGGCGACCTTGTCGGGCGTCCCGTAGATAACGAGTTTGTCGCACACCGCATCGAGCGTCACCTCGTGATCGGGCTGGTCGCGCCGGGTCTTGAACAGCTCGATGCGGCCATTGTGCTTCAGCTTGCTGAAGAGTTGGCTGTAATAATAGCGATAGGGACCGTTCTCCGCGGTGGCATAGGCCTTGGCGGTCTTGTCGTCGTCGGCGACAAAGATGCTCCTGGCGATGCGCCAGTTGGCCGGATCGGCCGGCCGCCCCAGGCGCGCGCAGCCCTCGACATAACGCGGCCAGTGGCTCTTGACCCAGGCCGGCATCAGGAAGTTCGCGGAAATCGGGTCCCAGCCGCGGGCGGCGGCTTCGGTCACGCCTTTGGAAAACGGCGCGACCGCGGTCACCACGATCGGCGGATGCGGCCGCTGCAACGGCTTCGGCAGGAAACCCTGTCCGAGTTCCGGCAGGAACTGGCGTTCGACGCTGATGTTCCAATACTTGCCGGCGATGTTGTAGGGCGGCTCGCTCGTCCAGATTTGCAGCACCTGGTTGATCGCTTCCAGGAACATGGCATTGCGGTCGGCATCCAGATTGCCGAACACCTCGGCGTCGGAGAGGAGCCCGCCCGGGCTGATGCCGAAAATGAAGCGGCCGTCGAGCATGTGGTCGAGCATGGCGATCTGCGCGGCCACGGTCGCGGGATGGGTATTGGGCATGTTGACGGTGCCGGTGCCGAGCTTGATGCGCTTGGTGCAGCCGATCAGGCTGGCAATGAACATCGCGCACGAGGTGATGTTCTCCGCGCGGTCGGTCACGTGTTCGCCGACATAGCCCTCGGCAAAACCGAGTTCGTCGGCGAGGATGAAGGCTTCGCGGTCTTCGCGCAGCGAGTACCGCCAGTCCTTGTCCAGCGGATGGATCGGCATCGCGAAAAAGCCGAGCTTCATGACTGACTCCGGCGACCGGTACAGGGCGCCACGTTAGCCGGAAGCGGGCTTTGGCGGAAGCGCGCCCGCGGCGGCCCGGTGGACATTGGTTTGAACTGCGACGGTCGATGCTCCATCCGATCGCGCGCGGCCGGCGCGGCCCGCATGCGCTGCGACCGCTTGACGCGGTTCCGGCGGGCAGGATAAGAGGAAGCCGTTCGTGGTCATTTGAGCCGGCCGGCTTGCAGCCACGTTAAACAAGTCGCTAAAAGGCCGGGGACGCAAATGACCCGGCTCGAGGCTCGTCCCCGGCCGGGATTTTTATTGGCCAAAGGAGGCCGTCATGTCTGCGTCCGCCGACCGCAACTGGAAACCCGAAACCAGGCTCGTCCATGCCGGTACCCTGCGCTCGTCCTTCGACGAGACGTCCGAGGCCTTGTTTCTCACGCAAGGCTATGTGTACGCGAGCGCGGCCCTGGCCGAGGCGCGCTTCAAGGGCGAATCGCCCGGCTACCAGTATTCGCGGTTTTCCAATCCGACCGTGACCATGTTCGAGCAGCGCATGGCGGCGTTCGAGGGCGCGCAGGCCGCGCGCGCGACCGCGACCGGGATGGCCGCCGTCACCGTCGCGCTGATGGGTCAGCTCAAGGCCGGCGATCATATCGTCGCCGCCAGGGCGCTGTTCGGGTCGTGCCGCTACATTGTCGAGGACTTCCTGCCGCGTTACGGAATTCCCTGCACGCTGGTCGATGGCACCGATCTCGATCAGTGGCGCAAGGCGGTGCGCCCCGACACCAAGACCTTCTTCCTGGAGAGCCCGACCAATCCGACGCTCGAAGTCATCGACATCGCGGCGGTTGCAGAAATCGCCCACGATGCCGGTGCCACGCTGGTCGTGGACAATGTGTTTGCGACGCCGCTGTTTCAGAGTCCGCTCGCGCTCGGCGCCGATTGCGTGGTCTATTCGGCGACTAAGCATATTGACGGGCAGGGCCGCTGCCTGGGCGGCGTCGTTCTGGCGGGCGAGGCGTTCATTCAGAACAATGTGCAGACGCTGATCCGGCAGACCGGCCCGTCCATGTCGCCGTTCAATGCCTGGGTGTTGCTCAAGGGTCTTGAGACGCTGGCGGTCCGCGTCCGCGAGCAGACGCGCTCGGCGGCAATCGTCGCCGACGCGCTTGCCGGACACGGCAAGGTTACGCGCCTGATCTATCCCGGGCGGGCCGACCATCCGCAGGCGGCGCTGATCACGCGGCAGATGAGCGGCGGGTCCAGCCTGATCGCCTTCGAGATCGAGGGCGACAAGGCGGCGGCCTTCCGGTTCCAGGATGCGCTCCGGCTCGTGCGCATCAGCAACAATCTCGGCGATGCCAAAAGCCTGATCACGCACCCGGCGACGACAACGCATCAGCGCCTGACGCCGGCCCAGCGCGCCGAACTCGGGATCGGCGAGGGGCTCGTGCGCCTGTCGATCGGGCTCGAACACGTTGACGACATCGTCGAGGATCTTGTCGCCGCGCTGGCGGCGGTCTGAGAAATCGCTGATCGCCATGGCGATTCGAAGAAAGGTCATCCCGCTTTAGTTATGCCTTGCGCTGCTCTTCAAGCGCGGGGAGCCGGCCGCAAACAGCTTCTTCATTTCCGGGATGCAGGAGCCGCAATTGGTGCCCGCGCGCAGGGCCTTGCCGATGTCGGCGATGCTGGCGGCGGCGCCGCGGGCGATCGCGTCGCGGATGGCGTTGAGGCCGACGCCGAAACACGCGCAGATCGTGGGTCCCTGGTCCGCCAGCGGGTCGGCGGATTTTCCCGACAGCAATGCCCGGCGCGCGCTGTCGGTCAGGCTTCGTTCGGCGAACGCGGTCTTGACGGCGTCCCAATGCGGTGCCCGACCGAAGGGGGCGACGAACAGGCAGAGGTCGAGGGCGCCGTCCGCAAACACCGCCCCGCGATAGATCGCGCCGGCGTCATCGGAAAATTCCGAGACCTGCGTTGTCGATCCGGCCTTCGTATGAACGAAATGCCGCCAGCGGGCCGCGCCGTCGTCGGTGGCAAACAGATAACCGAAGCCGCCCGCGATCGGCACGCGCGCCCACCATGTGCCGTGCGGCAGCGACAGCGGGCGCCGCGATAGCACGAAACCTTCGCCGGCATAGGCAAGCGGTGCGACGGCGGCCGCCGTCGCCTTCGCCTCCGGCTGGCCGGAATGGGGATCGGCGTTCGGCGCGACGAGATCGCCCGTGCGCGCCGCCGCGCCGGTCTCGCCGCTCCAATGAATCGGCACGAACAGCGACCCGCTCTGCTGGCTTTCGCTGATCCGGACCCGGAACGTCGCCTGCCCGAACCGCGTCGTGACCATCGCAAGGCCGCCATCCGTCAGCCCATGGCGTGCGGCATCGGCCGGATGCACCTCGACGCAGGGCTCCTGCGCATGGGCGCCAAGGCGCTGGCTCTTGCCGGTGCGCGTCATCGTGTGCCACTGGTCGCGCAGCCGGCCGGTATTGAGCCGCAAGGGAAAGCGTTCCGCAATCGCCTCGCCCAGCATCGGCGGCTGCGGGGCGATGAACATCGCCTTGCGGTCGGGGGTGAAGAAGCCGCCGTCGGCGAAGAATCGCTGCGCCGGCGTCCGGCCTTCGGGTTGCGGCCAGTGGACGGGATCGAGCGCGTTGAAAGCTTCGTCGTCGAGCCCGCGCAATCCGCCGATATCGAAGGCGCGCGTACCGCCGTTCTCGAGCGCCGACAGCGCGGCGTGCTCGCGAAAAATGTCGGCCGCCGAGCGATAGGCGAAGGCCCCGCCATGGCCCAGGCGGCGCGCGACTTCGCTGACGATCCACCAGTCCGGCCTGGCCTCGCCCGGCAGCGGCAGGAACGGGCGCTGGCGCGAGATGCAGCGCTCGGAATTGGTCACCGTGCCGTCTTTTTCGCCCCAGGCCGCCGCCGGCAGCAACACATGCGCGCCGGCATTGACGGTATCGCTCGAGAGAACGTTTTCGGAGACGACAAACAGTTCGAGCTTCTTCAGCGCGTCGCGCACGGCGCCGGCGCGCGGCAACGACACCGCCGGATTGGTCGCCATGACCCAGAGCGCCTTGATCCGGCCCTGCGCGACCGCCTCGAACATGTCGATCGCTTTCAAGCCTTCGCGCGTTGCCATGTTCGCCGCATTCCAGAAATGCCCGACGCGCTCGATCGCGGACGCCGAAAATCCCATGTGCGCCGCCAACTGGTTGGCCATTCCGCCGACCTCGCGTCCGCCCATCGCGTTGGGCTGGCCGGTAAGCGAGAACGGGCCCATGCCCGGCTTGCCGATCCGCCCGGTCGCGAGGTGGCAATTGATGATGGCGTTGACCTTGTCGGTGCCCTGGGCGGATTGGTTGACGCCCTGCGAAAAAGCGGTGACGACCCGCTCGGTCGCCGAAAACAGGGCGAAGAATTGCGCGACGCTTGCGGACGCAAGGCCGGTCGCCCGGGCGGTGGCGGCGGCGTCCGGTGCAATCGTCTGCGCGCGCGCCAGCGCCTCCGCGAAGCCGCGCGTGTGCGCGTCGAGAAAGGCATGATCGAGGGCGAAAGAGCGCGCGAGATGGGCGAGCAGGCCGCAGAAC
>WBUW01000237.1 GCA_008933495.1 Pseudorhodoplanes sp. | reverse complement strand
GTCGCCGGCGGCGACCGTGAGCAGCCTCTCGGCGCGCAGTTCCTTGACCAGATCGCCGTTCGGTACGGCGGCCTTGAGACCGAGCAGCAGGCCCTCGCCGCGCACCTCCTCGATGACGCCGGGAAAACGGTCCTTCAGTTCGGCCAGTCGCTGCTTCAGGCGCAGCGACATCATGCGCACATTCTCCAGGAAGCCCGGCGCCAGCACGACGTCGAGCACGGCATTGCCGACGCTCATCGCGAGCGGATTGCCGCCGAAGGTCGAGCCGTGCGTTCCGGCGGTCATGCCCTGCGCGGCGCCGGCGGTCGCAAGACAGGCGCCGACCGGAAATCCGCCGCCGAGCGCCTTGGCGAGCGCCATGATGTCGGGCGCCACGCCCGCGCGCTGGTAGGCGAACAATTCGCCGGTGCGGCCGACGCCGGTCTGCACCTCGTCGAACATCAGCAACAGGCCGCGCTGGTCGCACAATTCGCGCAGCGCCTTGAGGAATTGCGGCGACACGACCCGCACCCCGCCCTCGCCCATGACCGGCTCGATCAGGATCGCTGCCGTGGCGTCGGTGACTGCGCGCTTGGTGGCGTCGAAGTCGCCGAAGGCGACCTGGTCAAAGCCTTCGGTCACCGGGCCGAAGCCCTCAAGATACTTTTTCTGTCCGCCGGCCGCGAGCGTGGCAAGCGTGCGCCCGTGAAAGGCACCTTCGAAGGTCACAATGCGGAAACGCTCCAGCCGGCCCTGCGCGGCGTGGAACTTGCGCGCCATCTTGATCGCGCATTCCAGCGCCTCGGCACCGGAATTGGCGAAAAACACCGTGTCGGCGAAACTTTCCCGGCACAGCCGTTTGGCCAGCCGTTCGGCTTCCGGGATGCGGAACAGGTTGGAGACATGCCAGACCTTCTGGGCCTGCTCGGTCAGCGCCGCAACGAGCTTTGGATGCGCGTGGCCGAGTACATTGACCGCAACGCCGGCCGTAAAGTCGAGATAGCGCTCGCCGGAGGTCGAAACCAGCCATGCGCCTTCGCCCCGCTCAAAAGCGAGGTCGGCGCGCGCATAAGTCGGCAACAGATACGAATTCACGACCGTTTTCCGATCATCGACGACGTTCCTTTGCGCCGTCGGAAACGAAATGTGCCGCCCCGTCGGGCGGCACGCTCAAATATTCTATTGGCGGACCCCTCACTGTCAACCGCGGCGCAAAGGTAAGTCATTGCCGCAACTTCACCAAGAAGCGGTGGAAACTGGCCAAAAATGGGGGACTCGGCGGGCCGGACTCTTGCGACCGACTCCCGCCATATTGTAGCGTCAGCGTTGTCGGATACGACATCTCGTGCGGCGGACTTCAGTTTAGCGTGCCTTGGGTATTTGCAGACGCGTCCTGTGGCTTCAGAGCTGCCGGGCAACGGGGATGGATTCCGCAGATTCGCGCCAGGCACGGCCGCCAAGGAGGAGAAAAGCCTCATGAACTGGACGGACGAACGCGTTGAACTCCTGAAGAAATTGTGGGCCGACGGCCTTTCGGCCAGCCAGATCGCCGCGGAATTGGGCGGCATTACCCGCAACGCCGTCATCGGCAAGGTTCACCGCTTGGGTCTCTCCGGCCGCGCCAAGAACCCCTCTTCCGCCGCGCCGCGCCCGCGCAAGCCGCGTCACAGCCACATGGTGCGCGTGCGGTCCGCCATGCGCGGCAATACCGCGCTCGCCTATTCCTACGATGTGGAGACCGAGGCCGAACCGGAAGTGATCGACAACATCATTCCGATCGGACAACGCCGCAGTCTGCTCGAACTCAATGAAAACACCTGCCGCTGGCCGATTGGCGATCCGGCCGGGCCGGATTTCTTCTTCTGCGGCGGGACGCCGGTGGCGGGGCATCCTTATTGCGGCTACCATGTGCGCGTTGCCTATCAGCCGCCAGCACAGCGGCGTGACCGCCGGCCGGCACGCGATTAATACGGCATCCGCCGCGGCGGGAACCGGTCCGGCGCAGGATCGCACCCCCTGCCCCGGACACGGCTCGCCGGTGGACGGGCACCTGGAAACGGATTCTGCTGAGGCCGGCAAACCCCTGCGCGGGCAGCTTTATGCCGTCTTGCCGAAACGGTCGTCGATTGAATAGCCGGAACCGCGCACGGTGCGGATCGGATCGACGTCGTTGGCGCGGTTGAGCGCCTTGCGCAGGCGGCCGACATGCACGTCGACCGTGCGTTCGTCGATATAGACGTCGCTGCCCCAAACCCCGTCGAGCAATTGCTCGCGCGTGAACACGCGGCCCGGGCGCTCCATCAGGAATTCGAGCAGACGGTATTCGGTCGGGCCGAGATCGATATCGCGGCCGCCGCGCGAGACGCGCTTGCGCACCCGGTCGAGCTGGATTTCGCCGAGCGAGAGGACATCGGCCATGCGCTCCGGCTTCGAGCGGCGCAGCAGGGCGCGCACGCGGGCGAGCAGCTCGGGAACCGAGAACGGCTTGACCACATAATCGTCGGCGCCGGTGGCCAGACCACGCACGCGCTCGCTCTCCTCCCCGCGCGCGGTCAGCATGATGATCGGCAAGGCCTTCGTTTCCGGCCACGCCCGCAGACGGCGGCAAAGCTCGATCCCCGACAGTCCCGGCAGCATCCAGTCGAGCACGACGAGATCGGGCGCGCGTTCCTTCAGCCGCGTTTCGGCCTCGTCGCCGCGCGCCACCGCATCAACTTCGTAACCTTCCGCCTCGAGATTGTAGCGCAGGAGCAGCGTCAGCGGCTCCTCGTCCTCGACGATCAGGATTCGTGCAGCCTGAGCAGTCATGGCTTTCGCCTGTCATCCCCGCGCCGGCGCCATTTCGAAGGTCGTGGTGTCGCCCTTCGGGCGCGGCCCGGTGATCGGATGTCCCTCGATCATGTAATGGACCGTTTCAGCGATATTGGTTGCGTGATCGCCCATGCGCTCGATGTTCTTGGCGCAGAACATCAAATGAATGCAGAAGGTAATGTTGCGCGGATCCTCGAGCATATAGGTGAATAATTCGCGGAACAGCGAAGTGCACATCGCATCGATCTCGTCGTCGCTCTTCCAGACGACAAGCGCGCTCGCCAGATCGCGCGCCGCATAGGCATCGAGCACCTGCTTGAGGCGCGAGAGCACGAGCGAGGTCATGTGTTCAAGGCCGCGGATCAGTTTCTGCGACGGGAATTCCTCGCTGGCCGTCGCCAGCACGCGCTTGGCAATGTTCTTGGCAAGATCGCCGATTCGCTCGAGATCGTTGGCAACCCGCAGCGCACCAACGATTTCGCGCAGGTCGACCGCCATCGGCTGGCGGCGCGCAATCGTCAGCGTGGACTTTTCTTCGATTTCGAGCTGAAGCGCGTCGATCGTGGGATCGGTCGCAATCACCTTGCGGGCGAGATCCGAATCGCGGCGAACCAGCGCCTGCACCGAATCGGAAATTTCCTTCTCCGCCAGACCGCCCATCTCGGCGACCATGCGGTTGAGATCATGGAGATCAACGTCGAAAGCCTTTGCGATATGGTCGGACATGGCGTTTTCCTTGCCGTTCGGGATTTGGCGACGCATCAGCCGAAACGGCCCGTGATGTAATCCTGCGTGCGGCGGTCCTGCGGCGTCGTGAAAATCTTCTCGGTCGGCCCCTCTTCGACCAGGACCCCAAGATGAAAAAACGCGGTGCGCTGGGAAACGCGCGCGGCCTGCTGCATGGAATGGGTGACGATGACGATCGTGAAATTCTCGCGCAGTTCGTCCATCAATTCCTCGATCTTGGCGGTCGCGATCGGATCGAGGGCCGAACACGGTTCGTCCATCAGGATGACCTCGGGCCCGACGGCGATCGCGCGCGCGATGCACAGGCGCTGCTGCTGGCCGCCGGACAGGCCGGTGCCCGGATCGTTCAGCCGGTCCTTGACCTCCTCGAACAGACCGGCGCGCTTGAGGCTGCCGATCACGACCTCGTCGAGATCGGCCTTGTTGCCGGCCATGCCATGAATGCGCGGGCCATAGGCGACGTTCTCGTAAACGGACTTCGGGAACGGATTCGGCTTCTGGAACACCATGCCGACGCGGGCACGCAACTGCACGACATCGAGCCGCCTGTCGTAGATATCCTGGCCGTCGATCTCGATCGCGCCGGTGACCCTGGCAATCGGAATCGTGTCATTCATCCGGTTGATGCAGCGCAGAAAGGTCGACTTGCCGCAGCCGGACGGACCGATGAACGCCGTCACCGCATTGGCGGGGATGTCGATGGAAACGTCCTTCAGCGCATGCTTGTCGCCGTAATGGACATTGACATTGCGGGCCACCACCTTGACTTGCGAAGCGGCCGCCGCCGTGAGATTTCTTTCCGTGTCAACGAGAGCATCCATGGCTCTCCCCTCCTGTATCATTACGCTCACCAGCGGCGCTCGAAGTGCTTGCGCACATAGATCGCGGCCCCGTTCATTACAAACAGGAACAGTAACAGCACCATGATGGCGGCTGCGGTTTTCGCCTGGAACGCGATTTCAGGCAGGTCCGACCACAGATAGATTTGTACCGGCAGCACGGTTGCGGCATCGGTGATGCCCTTTGGCACTTCGACGATGAACGCCACCATTCCGATCATGAGCAAGGGCGCCGTCTCGCCGAGCGCATGCGCCATGCCGATAATGGCCCCGGTCATGATGCCGGGCATCGCAAGCGGCAGCACGTGTTGGAAAACCGCCTGCTGGTGCGAAGCGCCAACGCCGAGGGCCGCTTCCTTGATCGAAGGCGGCACCGCCTTGAGCGCGGCGCGCGCGGCGATGATGACCGTCGGCAGCACAAGCAGGGCAAGCACGAGCCCGCCCACGAGCGGTGCCGAGCGCGGAAGACCGAAGAAGTTGAGGAAGACGGCAAGCCCGAGCAATCCGAATACGATCGAAGACACTGCCGCGAGATTGTTGATGTTCACCTCGATCAATTCGGTCCACCGGTTCTTCGGTGCGAACTCCTCCAGATAGATCGCGCCGGCGACCCCGATCGGCAGGCACAGAACGAGTGTCACCAGCAGGGTTAGCGCCGACCCGAACAACGCGCCGCGAATACCCGCCAGTTCCGGCTCGCGGCTGTCGCCGGAGGTGAAGAACGCCCAGTTGAACTTGCGCTCGACCGCGCCCGCGGCGCGGAGATTTTCCAGCCATGCCACTTCCCGGTCCGACACGCGCCGGTTTGTCTCCGGCGTCGCGAACGTGACCATCTGCCAGCCGCCGGCGGCGGCCGGCGCCGTCGAGGTCAACGGCAACAGTGTCACGCCCCTGATCAGGTTGGGGCCGATCTCGTTGGCTTTGACGAGGCCGCCATTCATGGCCACCAGCACGCTCGGAAGCGTCTCGCTCAAGATTTCGGCGCCGAACTTGTCGTCAAAGCGCGCCTGCAGCGCGGCGGCGTCCTGCCGCAACTGGGCTGCCTTCTGGCTGAGG
>WBUW01000236.1 GCA_008933495.1 Pseudorhodoplanes sp. | reverse complement strand
TGACGGCGTTCACGAGGTTCAGATATCCATCGGCGCTGATGGCGGAGGAGGGGCGCATTGAACCAACAATGACCACCGGCTTGTCGGTCTTCAGCGTCAGGTTCAGGAAGTAAGCGGTCTCTTCGAGAGTGTTGGTGCCGTGGCTGATGACGACACCGTCGGTATTGCCATCCTCGAAAATCGAATGAATTTTGCGAACCAGATCGAGCCAGTCCTTGTCGACCAAGGCCTGACTTGGCAGGCGGCGGAACGGGATTTCCTCGACGTCGGCAATACCTTTTAACTCTGGAAGCTGGGCGAGCAGTTCACCCTGGCCGAGCCGCTTCCCCGCCTCAATGTACCAGGCAAGGTCAAGGCGATCCTTGCCGATCGAATCGATCGTTCCGCCGGTCAGTATCAGACCCACCTTAGGCAATGAGATCATAGGCGCTGTCCTTCATGTCAATCCTCGCCTCGGGGCCGCGCCGTCCGGTGGTTTCCTGTCGGTTCCATTGCCAACGACGGCCGGGCCCGGCTCAGCGGGTGAAGAAATACAGCGCCGCCATCACAAGCAACGCCGCAAGAATGGCGAGCCAAGGCGCCGGCAGCAGTCTTCGGTCCGCACGCGGCATGGTGGCGGTGCCCTGCTCCAGGATGGAGGCGAAACGCGAAAAGAAATCCTTGGCGTATTTCTGCGCGGTGCCGTCAATCAGCCGCGAGCCGATCTGCGCCAACTTGCCGCCGACCTGGACCTCGACGTTGTAGGACAGCTTTGTGCCGCCGGGTGCGTCGGCAAGCTTCACCGTGGCGCCGCCCTTGGCAAAACCGGCAATGCCGCCTGAGCCTTCGCCACTGATCCGGTAACCATTCGGCGGATCAAGATCGAGCAGCCTCAACTTGCCGCTGAAGCGGGCGCTAACCGGCCCGATCCTGGCTTGGACCTGAGTGGTGAATTCCGTCGGAGAGATCTTTTGTATTTCCTCGCAACCGGGAATGCACTGCTTCAGGATTTCCGGATCATTCAGCGCTTGCCACACCTCCGGCCGCTGCGCGGCGATGAGATATTCACCGCTCATATCCATAACGGAACATCCTTTGCTCGCGGGTTGACCAGTGCGTGTGAGGGATTCATGCAGGCTCGGCGGCACTGTTGCGCCGTCGCGCGGCGAGCTTCACCGCAGCGAGGATTTCGGGATAGGCCGAACATCGGCACAGATTGCCTGCAAGATAATGGCGAATATCGTCATCGCTTGGAACGGGATGGATGTCGAGCAACTGCTTCGTCATCAGGATGAAGCCAGGTGTACAGAAACCGCATTGCAGCGCGCCAGCCTCGATGAACGCCTCTTGAATTGGATCCAAACGATGGGAGGAGCCGAGATGCTCGATCGTATCCACGGCGGTGCCGTCGGCGAACATGGCGAGGAAAAGACAGCTCGATACCGCTATGCCGTCGACGATCGCGGTACAGCAGCCGCACAGCCCCTGGCCGCAGCTTTCGCGGACGCCACCTATATTGAAGCGCTGCCGGAGTACATCGACCAGCGTCTCATGCGGTTCGACGTCCGTCTTGACCGGCGCGCCATTCAGAGTGAAGCGGATGGTGCGAGTATTGCTCATCCTATTGCTCCGGCAGCGGCTTGCCTTTCGCCGCTTGCATGGCGCGATAGACCGACTCCGCCGTCAGGGGAAGTTCCGTCAAACGCACGCCGACGGCATCGGCGATGGCATTGCCGATCGCCGGTGACAGCGCGATGGTTGCGCTCTCGCCGACCCCCTTGGCCCCGAACGGGCCATCATGCTGCCGCGCTTCCACCCACTCGTTGATGAAGTTTCGCGGCAAGTCGAGCAATCCCGGGATTTTGTAATCGGCCAGCGAACCGTTGGTTAGCTGGCCCTCATGGAACACCATGTTCTCCGAAACAGTAAAACCGAATTGCATGATCGCAGCGCCCGAGATCTGCTGCTGGACGAGCTTGGGATTGATCGGTACGCCGGCATCGACGACATTGACCAACGTGGTCACGCGGAACTGTCCGGTTTCGGTGTCCACTTCCACTTCCGCCCCAGTGCCGCCGACGCCCCAGAACGGCGTCACCTGCGGCGAGCGGCCGGTCTGGTGGTCGGGCTTGGCATATGCCGGGTGGAAACTGCCCGTACCGATGATATTGCCGGCCTGCATGCCGTATTTTCGCCGGAACAGCTCGACGAGCGGCACATTGCTGCCGGGTGGCAGGTTGAGCTCCGCCATGAGCGCCGCGATCTTGCTTTTCGCGTCCTCGGCGGCGAGTCGCACGGCGTTACCCATATGGAAGGTCGAACGCGATCCGAGTGTGCCCATGTCATAGGGCGTCACGTCGGTGTCGGGATGAATCACCTGGATCGATTCCGCCTCGATGTTCAGCACCTCGGCGGCGATCTGCGTCATGCACGTATCGGAACCCTGTCCCATATCGACGGTGCCGCAATAGAGCGTGCAACTGCCGTCGGCGTTGATTTTTACGATGGCGGCTGAGGTCGTCGGCGCAACGATGGCCTTGAAGCCAATGGCAATGCCGCGGCCGCGCCGCAGCTTGTCGCTGCCGCGATCGAACGGCTGATCCCAGGCCAGGCGCTCGGCAAGGCGATCCAGTATCGCCTCCAGCCCGGTATCGCGTACGACGGTGCCGGTCGCCTGCGGCCTGCCGTTGCGCAGAATGTTCCTGCGGCGGAATTCGAGCTTGTCGATGTTCAGCGCCTCGGCGATCAGGTCGGTATGGGTCTCGTAGGCCCAGGCGGTCTGCGGCGCGCCGAAACCGCGCAGCGCGCTGGCTGGCGGGCGGTTGGTGTAGACGGCGTAGGAATCAAGCGCGACATTCTCGATGTCGTAAGGCCCGGCTGCGGTGAAGCCGGCTTTTTGCGTCACACGTGGACCGATATCGGCATAGGCGCCACCGTTCCACCATGTTTTGCACTGGCGTGCCGTGATGCGACCATTCTTGTCGACGGCGCTCTTGATTTTGAGAGTGCAGGCATGTCGCGTCACCATGAAGAACTGTTCTTCCATGGTGAGCGAAATCTTGACCGGACGCCCCGTCAACAGCGATAACGCCGCCACCAGCGCCTCGAGCTTGATGTAAAGCTTGCTGCCGAAACCGCCGCCAAGGTGCGCGGTCTTAACCCGCACCCGGTTTTCCGCCCAGCCGAGCAGACGCGCGATTTCGATGCGCACGAAGGACGGACTTTGCGACGCGGTATGAATTGTCAGCCGGCCGTTGGCGGCATCGGCCACCGAGACGAACGGTTCAAGCGGGGTATGCATCACCGGCTGCGTCCGGAAGGAATGCTCGAACACCTGGTCGGCGGCGGCAAAGGCGGCTTCGGCATCGCCGTGCCGCAAGCGGTAATCGAGCGCAACATTGGTGCCGCGCTGGCCCTTGAGATGCTGAAGGTCGGCAAACGTCGACGCCGGCTTCAATTCGTCATGGACGAATACGCTCGCGGACACGGCCTCGACCTCATCGTCAACCGCTTGCAGTTCCTCGTATTGCGCCGTGATCAGGCCGGCAGCCTGTTCGGCGACCCGGTAATTTTCCGCCAGCACGACAGCGACCGGCTCGCCGGCGAAGCGGACCTTGTGGTCAGCGAGGATTGGCTGGTCATGAAAGGCCGGACCGAAATAGGGATTGGGAATGATACTGCGGATATCCTCGATCGTCACAACCCGATGAACGCCCTCGACGGCGCGCGCAGCGGAAACATTGACCTGCGTGATCCGTCCGTGCGGCACAATGCTGCGGAAGATCTTGCCGTAGAGCATGCCGGGAAGCCGGAGATTGTGGACGTATTCCGCCCGACCGGTGACCTTGGCGCTCGCCTCGAGGCGAGGGATCGAGCGGCCAACCTGGCTCAATGGCATTGGCTCCGGCGTCATGCGCCTGGCTCCGCGGCGGCCGCCGCCCGCACGGCGCGTCCCAGATAGACGCGGAGCAGATGCTGCTTGTAAGACGCAGACCCGCGACTGTCGGCCTCGATGCTGATCTCACCGATCGCGGCATCGCCCGCGCGCGCGAGTAAAGCGTCGTCAACTGCGGCGGCGTCGATCGCGGCGCCGCGCAACACCGTCTCGGCCTGAATCAAGCGGGTCGCTTTTTTGGTCGCCGCGCCGACGGCGATCCTGGCGTCCCTGATTATGCTGCCGTCGCGCGCGAGCGAAACCGCGATCCCGAGCGCCGGCCAGTCATGCGCGGTTCGCGTCGTCACCTTGACATAGACGGAGCGCCAAGTCGGACGTAGCGGCACATGCAGGGCGGCGATCAGCTCGTCATGATGCAGCACCGTCTCGTAATAGCCCCGGTACAGATCCTCGACCGCGACGATGCGCTCGCCGCGCGGGCTGACGACCACCGCCTGTGCTCCGAGCGCAATCCAGACCAGCGGCAGATCGAGATGCGTATCGGCGTGGGCGAGATTGCCACCGACGGTCGCGACATTCCGTACGCGCGGATTCGCCAAGGTGCGCATGGTCCGCGTTACGACCGGCAAGTGGCGCCGGATCTCGGGCGAATGTTCGAGCGCGGCAAAGGTCGTCATCGCGCCGATCCGGACCGATCCGTCGGCAAAGGCGATGCCGGCCAAGCGCGGCTCAACGCGGCGCAAGCTGATCAGGCGCAGCGGACTGAACAGGCCGCTTTTCATCATCAGCATCAGCGCCGTTCCACCGGCGATCGGCCGAACCGCCGGGTCGTCTCGATCAAGCAGAGCAAAAGTTTCCTCGAGGGAGCGCGGCTCGACAAGTTCGAAGCTGGTCATCAACGGACGCTCCGATGATCTGGAGAATTTGTCGTCGTAGGCTCCTCTCGTCCGAGCGTGGCCGTGAAACCGGGAGCCGGCTGCCGCGCCAGAGCGAAATGACGAAATAAAGTATGCTCTCTAATTTTGCCGCCTGTCAATACAAAGTATACTCGCTAATATTCGGGAATGGAGCCGCATGGCGCCAAAGTGCGCGCCCCGCGGCGCGGGTGCTCAACCGGCAGGAGCCTGCGGTCTCGGTTTGCCGAAGACGGCAAGCGCGGCGCCGTTTCCGACGTTCGCCGAAGCCGGGGGGTTTCAATTGTATTTCAATAGCTTATCGAACATCCGGCGGGCGGCGAAGATCGCTAATCCACGCGGTGCGGGCGGCGCGGCAGAGCACCGTCGAAATCGCCGGGCGCGGTGAGCGGATGCCCGGCATCATGACATTCTGGACGGGTGTCAACGCCGGGTGATGGTCGCAAATTCCGCTCCGCGTTTGATTCGTCACGGTCACGCCGTAGAATGACAAATATGGACGATCGCAACAGCCATCAAAAGGCGTCGGTCATCATTCTGACTGGCTTTCTCGGGGCGGGCAAGACGACGCTGCTCAATCGAATTCTCACCGCCGATCACGGCCGGCGCATTGCGGTCATCGTCAACGAGTTTGGAGAGATCGGTATCGACCACG
>WBUW01000235.1 GCA_008933495.1 Pseudorhodoplanes sp. | reverse complement strand
ACACCGCGACGCCGCAGCCGGCGGCGCCGCGCCAGATGCGGCCACGCAATGGCGCGGCAAGGATGCCGGCGACCGGCCGCCGCGCATGGACAAGCGCAATATTGATCGTGAATTCGTCGCGCCCGGCAACGAACTCGCGCGTGCCGTCGAGCGGATCGACGAGAAGGAATGTCGTGTCCGCGCGCGCCGCGCCGCCGCGTGCCACGGCTTCCTCCGACACGACCGCAACGCCCGGCAGAATGCGGCCAAGGCCATCGAGCAGCAGCGCCTCCGAGGCTTCATCGGCGAGCGTTACCGGCGAGGCGTCGGCTTTCATGCGCGTGCCGATCGCGCCTTGTCGAATCCGCAGGATTTCGCCGGCCGCGCGCGACGCCAGCCCGGTCAGGTCGTCGAGCAGCGTGTCGGTCTTGAGGTCGGCGGCAGGATCGGTGGGCATGAACGGTTGCGTCCTTCGCCTTGGCCTATATTCAGGTGCGGTGTATCACAAAAACGATTCGCGGACGGTCATCTCGACCGTCCCTGCATTTCCCGCCCATCTTCCCGGAGCCAACCGATGTCCGGTATCGCCGATCTTGACGCTCTCGACCTGGCCGCCTTGCTGTGCTCGCGCGTTTGTCACGACCTGATCAGCCCGGTCGGCGCCATCGTCAATGGTCTCGAAGTGATGGAGGACGGCAAGGACGAAGAGACCAACGCCTTCGCGCTCGATCTCATCAAGAAAAGCATCAAGATCGCCTCCGCCCGGCTGCAATTTTGCCGGATCGCGTTCGGCGCGGCCGGATCGGCCGGAACGCAGATCGATCTGGGCGATGCCGAGAAGGTGGCGCGCGGCTTTATGGAGGACGACAAGACCAAACTTGCCTGGAACCTGCCGCGCGTCCTGCTTCCGAAAAACCGCGTGAAGCTTCTGCTCAACATGCTGGTCATTGCCGGGCAGGTCATCCCGCGCGGAGGCGTCGTAACCGTCGACGCGGAAGGCAGCGGCGAATCGACGGGATTCAAGGTCACCGCGGCCGGCACCAATGCCAAGATTCCGCAGGCGATCCCGCCGCTTCTGGCCGGCGGCGGACCCGGCGGCGCCATCGACGCCCATGCCATCCAGCCCTATTATACCGGCCTTCTTGCGCGTGCCTGCGGGCTGACGGTGAGCCTTGCGCCCGAGGGCGAGGCGGTCGTCATGCTGGCCCGCTGATCGGCGCCGGATACGCCGCGGACTTCGGCGACAGCGTCGCGCGTGAACAATTTTTACACTGATTAACGGTTCGTTAAACCGAGCGGGTAGCTCGTTACAGCAACTAAAATTAAACGGTTACCAACCACAATCCGTGCTCGTGCATCGCCGGAGCTCTCCTCCGGCGCAGAAGGCATTTTGCATGGATGATCTGCTCCGGGAATTCCTGACCGAAACCAACGAAAGCCTCGACGTGGTCAATGTCGAGCTTGTGCGGTTCGAGCAGGATCCAAACAACGCCAAGATTCTCGACAACGTCTTCCGGCTCGTCCACACCATCAAGGGGACATGCGGATTTCTCGGCCTGCCGCGTCTTGCCACGCTCGCGCATGCGGCGGAAACGCTGATGGGCAAATTTCGCGACGGCATGACCGTGACCGGCGAAGCGGTCACCGTCATTCTGGCGACGATCGATCGCATCAAGGAAATCCTCGATGTCCTCGAACAGTCCCATCGCGAGCCGGAGGGAGCCGACAGCGACCTGATCGAGGCGCTCGACCGCATGGCGGTGCAGAGCGCCGCGGCCGCAAATCCGCAGCCTTCCGCCCACACCGTCGGCACGCTCATTCCGCAGACGCTGGAGCGTCCGCTTCAGACCGGCGAGGTGTCGCTCGACGAACTTGAGCGCGCCTTCCGCGAAGCGCCCGGCCCCGAGGCGCACGGCAGGCCGGCGGCGCCCGCCGCGGCATCGCCGGCCAGATCAGCCGCAATCGCGCCCGCCAAGGAGCCCGCCAAGGACGAGGACAAGCCGGAAACCAAGGTCGCCAGCCAGTCGATCCGCGTCAATCTCGACACGCTCGAGAAGCTGATGACGATGGTGTCGGAGCTGGTGCTGACGCGCAACCAGTTGCTCGAAATGGCGCGCCGGCAGACCGATTCCGAATTCAAGGGCCCGCTGCAACGCCTTTCCAATGTGACCGCCGAACTGCAGGAAAGCGTGATGAAGACGCGGATGCAGCCGGTCGGCAATGCCTGGCAGAAGCTGCCGCGCGTCGTGCGCGATCTGTCCGCCGAACTCGGCAAGCAGATCGAGCTCGAAATGCACGGGGCGGAGACCGAGCTCGACCGCCAGGTGCTCGACAAGATCAAGGATCCGCTGACGCACATGGTCCGCAACTCCGCGGATCACGGACTGGAGACGCCGCAGGAGCGCCTCGACGCCGGCAAGCCGGAAAAGGGTACGATCCGGCTCTCCGCCTATCACGAGGGCGGGCACATCATCATCGAGATCGCCGACGACGGGCGCGGCCTCGACACCCAGAAGATCAAGGCCAACGCGATCGCCAAGGGTCTCGCGACCCAGAGCGAACTCGACAAGATGCCGGAAGCGCAGATCCACCGCTACATCTTTGCGCCCGGCTTTTCGACGGCAGCGAAAGTCACGAGCGTCTCCGGCCGTGGCGTCGGCATGGACGTGGTGCTGAACAATATCGACCAGATCGGCGGATCGGTCGACGTCAAGTCGATCGCGGGCGAAGGCTCGATCTTCACGATCAAGATCCCGCTCACGCTCGCCATCATTTCGGCGCTGATCATCGAGGCCGGCGGCGAACGCTTTGCGGTGCCCCAGCTTGCGGTGATCGAACTGGTACGGGTGAAGAACAACACCGAGCAGCGCATCGAATACATCAAGGACACGCCGGTCCTGCGGCTGCGCAACAAGCTGTTGCCGCTGGTTCATCTCGGCCGGCTGTTGAGCCTCGACAGCCGGACCGAGAAGAGCGTCGAGTCCGGCTTCATCGTCGTGACCCAGGTCGGCAGCCGCGTGTTCGGCATCGTGGTGGACGGCGTTTTCCATACCGAAGAAATCGTCGTCAAGCCGATGGCGACCAAGCTTCGGCATATCGCGGCGTTCTCCGGCAACACCATTCTGGGCGACGGGTCGGTGATCATGATCCTCGATCCGAACGGGATTGCGGAAGCGGTCGGTTCGAACACCACGTCCGCCGCGCTCGCCAGCGAGCAGGCCGCCGACGCCGCGCAGAACGAGGCGCGCACCTCGCTGCTCCTGTTCCGGGCCGGCTCGCCGCAGCCGAAGGCGGTGCCGCTGTCGCTGGTGACGCGCCTCGAAGAGGTGGAGGCCCGCAAGATCGAGCTGTCGAACGGTCGCCACCTGCTGCAATATCGCGGCCAGCTCATGCCGCTGATCCGGGTCAATGACGCGGTGCGCATCCGCGAGGACGGCACCCAGTCGCTGCTCGTCTTCTCCGACGGCATGCGCTGCATGGCGCTCGCCGTCGACGAAATCGTCGACATTGTCGAGGACAGGCTCAGCATCGAAATCCCGAGCGAGCAGCCGGGCATTCTCGGCTCGGCGGTGATCAAGAACGAGGCCACCGAGATCATCGACGTCGGATTTTTCCTGCCGCAGGCGTTTGCGGACTGGTTCCGCGGCGGTGAGAAAAATGCCGCCGGCGCCCGCCGCAGTCTGCTCTTTGTCGAGGATTCCGCTTTCTTCCGCAACATGCTGACGCCCGTCCTGCGCGCGGCCGGCTATGACGTGACCGCGCTCGGCGGCGGCGAAGAGGCGCTCGCCCTGCTCAAGGCAGGCAAGCGCTTCGACATCGTGGTGAGCGACCTCGAAATGCCGACGATGGACGGCTTTGCGCTCGCCCAGGCGATCCACGGCCACAAGAACGGCGCCGATACGCCGATCATCGCATTGTCCTCGATGACCTCGCCGGAGGTGATTGCCCGTGTCCGCCAGGCCGGCTTCCATGATTTCGTCGCCAAATTCGACCGCCAGGGCCTCGTCGCCGCGCTCAAGGAACAGAGCGCCGAACTGAACCAGGCCGCCTGAGAACGCAACCCATGACCATGAACGACGACGCGCCCGAGAACGAAACCGAATATGTCACCGTGCTGATCGGCCAACAGCTTTTCGGCTTGCCGATCGAGCGCGTGCATGACGTCTTCATGCCGGGGAATCTGACGCCCGTGCCGCTGGCGTCGCCGGAAATCGCCGGCGTACTCAATCTGCGCGGACGAATCGTCACCGCCATCGACATGCGCCGCCGGCTCGGGCTGCCGGACCGCGAGGACAAGAGCGAGGCAATGGCGGTCGGCATCGATTGCGACGGCGAGTCCTACGGGCTGGTCATCGACTCGGTCGGCGAAGTGCTGCGGCTGGGCGAACAGACCCGCGAGCCGGTCCCGGTCAATCTCGACGAGCGGCTCGCGCGCGTGGCCAATTGCGTGCACCGGCTCGAGCACGAATTGCTCGTGGTGCTTGATATCGCGCGGCTGCTCGATCTGCGCCCGAGTGCGAAGGCCGCATAGCGGCTTGTAGGTTTGGAAATCGTATCACGCAGCGTGCCACCGCGCTGTCTGAGTGAAGGTGAGGATGTGTGATGAAAACCTGTCTTGTTGTTGATGATTCCAGCGTCATCCGCAAAGTGGCGCGGCGCATTCTGGAAGGCTTCGACTTCCAGATCATCGAGGCCGAGGATGGCCAGCAGGCGCTCGAATCCTGCCAGAAGCTGCTTCCCGACGCGATCCTGCTCGACTGGAACATGCCGAAAATGGACGGCTATGATTTCCTCAAGGCGCTGCGTCGCCTGCCGGGCGGCGATCGCCCGAAAGTCGTGTTCTGCACCACCGAGAACGACGTCGCGCACATCGCGCGCGCGCTGCATGCCGGTGCCAACGAGTACATCATGAAGCCGTTCGACAAGGATATCGTCGAGGCGAAATTCCAGGAAGTCGGTCTGATCTGACGTCATAGCGCCGGCTTATCGTCCCCCAGCCTCGAGTAGTGCGTATCGTGACCGTGTCAGCTCCCGCCAAAGCGGCCGAGATCGGCTCCGGATCGTCTCACCCGGTCCGCGTCATGATCGTCGACGACGCGCTGGTTGCGCGCGGTTTCGTCAAGCGCTGGGTCGATGCCGAGCCGGACCTCGAACTGGTGGCGTCGCTGCGCGATGGCCGCGAGGCCATCGATCGCATCGAGTCCGTCAATCCGGACGTGATCGTGCTCGACATCGAGATGCCGGATGTCGACGGCCTGACGGCCTTGCCACTGCTGCTGCAGAAGAAGCCGAATGTGGCGATCATCATGGCTTCGACGCTGACGCGCCGCAACGCCGAGATCAGCCTGAAGGCGCTTGCGCTCGGCGCGCTCGATTGCATCCCGAAGCCCGATGGCAATACCCGCGATGCCTCGCGCGAGTATCGCGACGAACTGATCAACAAGATCCGCGCGCTCGGCCGCCGCTCGTCTCGGCGCGGGCGCACGGCGCCGCAAGCGCCGGCGCGTGCGCCGG
>WBUW01000234.1 GCA_008933495.1 Pseudorhodoplanes sp. | reverse complement strand
CTCCCATCCCGTCCACCAGGTTCGGCGGCTGGCGGGCTGCCAGTTCGCGCAACAGGTCGGCGATCCGCAGGAGCTCGGCGCTATAGCCTTGGTAGCGCTGCGCGTCGCGGGCACTGAAAGCGGCAATCGCCGCCTGCGTCCGCCCCTCCCCGGTCAGCAGGAAGCGGCCATCGGGCAGCGGCAGGAAATTCATTGCCGCGCGCTCGACGATGGTCAGGCCATGCCGCCGCAAATCGAGATCGCGGATCACCTGCGGGGCAAGCAGGCTCACCGTGTAGGACGCCGTCGAGTTGCGGAACCCGGGATGAAATTCCTCGGTCACCGCCGCGCCGCCGACGATCGCGCGGCGTTCCAGCAGCTTCACGCGCCAGCCGGCCTTCGCCAGATAGGCCGCGCAGGTCAGGCCGTTATGGCCGCCGCCGACAATGACCACATCGTATTCGGGCATGATCGTTGCGCATCGTAGCAGCGGGCGGGCCCGGCGGCGTTCGCCGCGCGGAGATTTTTCCGTCGTCAGCCGAACGACAGGCTGCGCAGCGCGGCCGATATCAGAAGAACCAGCAGCGCCAGAAAAAGCGCGGTTGCGAGAATTTGGCGCGACCGGGCAGTCATCGCGCAAGCACCGCGATTTCGCTATCCACGCCGGTGACGACGCGGAAATCGCGTTCAAAGACTTTGCCGTCGTTGCGGGCGATGGCGCGATACTCGCCTTCGGCGAGGATGACGCGCGGAAAAGCGCCGATCGATTCCTTGATCACGTCGCCGCCCGGCGTGAGCACCGACCAGGCGGTGTTGGCCAGCGCCTCGCCGTTCTGGGTGGCGACCAGCTTGAGCGTAATCACGGCGGCGCGATGCACGACCGTGACGTCGGTCAGTTTTCCGGCCTGCACGCGAATGTCGGAGCGCACGACCGCGTTGCCGTCGCCATAATTCGAGACGATGGTATAGGTGCCTTCGGGAACGAGCACGACGTCGCCGGTCATGGCGCCCTGCACCATCGGCCGCTTGTCGCCGACTTCGAACTGGCTGCCCTTGAACACGTCGAAGGAAATCTGCCCGGCCGGTATGCGCACGTCACCGACCCTGCCTTCGAAGCGCAGACCGCCGGCCGGAAGGGTGAAGATCTCGCGCACGGTCTCCGCGCGCAGCGTGACATGCTTGCTGGCGCTCGCCTGGCCGAAACTGACGTGGACGACGTAGCCGCCGGGCGGCAGCACAAAGGCGGGCGCGGAGGTCCGTTCTTCGCGGACCATGCGATAGGCGCCGTGCGCGTCGGGCCGGTTGGAATAGATGCGCCAGATCAGCCCGCCCGGGATGTAGCCGAGGTCGGAGCCGAACCGGGCGGCGAGATAGAGCGCGACCTGCGAGCCGGGAACCGGCGGCAGGGAAGGCGCCGCCTGCGGCGCCGGCGCGGCGGACGGCGGGATGTTCAGCGGCGACTGGATGGTGGCGGGCGGCGACACGCCGCCGCCCGGCGCCACGAGGCTGGCGCCCGGATTGGTCGACGGTCCGCCGGGTGCAGCACCGCCCAGGCCCGGCCCGGAAATGAGCGATTGAGCCGAAGCCGGCCCGGCCGCGACGGCAAGGCCGGCGCAGAGTCCGCACAGCGCTTTCCGGAAACGGTCGGTCGGCATCGCCCGCATGCGGCCCTTTTCGACCGAAATCGAGGCGAATTCAAGCCGTCGGCCGGCGTTTGTCAGCGCAGTTCCCCTGTGATAGCGCCTTCCTAACCATGCCTGACGCCCTCGATCTTCTGAAGACCCGCCGGTCGGTCAAGCCGATCGAACTGTCCGGCCCCGCTCCCGACGCCGCGGACATCGACACGCTGCTGACGATCGCGTCGCGCGTGCCCGATCACGGAAAACTCGCACCCTGGCGTTTCATCGTGATCGAAGGCGGCGCCCGCCTGAGGGTCGGAGAATGGATCGCGGCCGCGTTCCGCGATGATCATCCGGACGCCACCGCCGACCAGCTCGCCTTCGAGGCCGCGCGCCTGGCGCGCGCGCCGCTTGTCATCGGCGTCGTCAGCCGCGCCGCCCCGCACGCCAAAATCCCGGAATGGGAACAGGTCTTGTCGGCGGGCGCCGCGGCGATGAATCTGCTGCACGCCGCCCATGCCCTTGGCTATGCGGCAAGCTGGCTGACCGAGTGGTATGCTTATGACCGGCGCGTGCTCGATGCGCTCGGGCTCGCCCGGGGCGAGCGGATAGCCGGGTTCGTCCATATCGGGCGGCCGGGCCGCCCGCCCGAAGACCGGCCGCGCCCGGCCTTGTCCGATATTGTCACGCGGCTCACCGCTTAACGACATTCGCTGCGCAGCATTCATGTTCTACGACACCCGCAAGAACGATCACGGATTGCCGCACGATCCCTTCAAGGCGATCGTGGCACCGCGCCCGATCGGCTGGATCACCTCGATGAGCCAGAAGGGCGAAATCAACCTTGCGCCCTATTCCTTCTTCAACGGCGTCAACAGCCGTCCGCCGCTCGTCATGTTCGCCAGCGAAGGCCGCAAGGATTCGGTCAGCTTCATCGAGGAAACCGGCGAGTTCGTCTGCAACCTGGCGACCTGGGACCTGCGCGAGGCGATGAATGCGACATCGGCGCCGCTCGCCCGCGGCGTCAGCGAAATGGCGCATGCCGGCCTGGAGGCTGCGCGCTCGCGCCTCGTCAAGCCGCCGCGCGTCAAGGCCTCGCCCGCCGCGCTCGAATGCCTGCTGCTGAAAATCGAGCCGATGAGCGACATCGAGGGCCGCGTGCTCGACTGCCATGTCGTATTCGGCCAGGTGATCGGCGTGCATATCGACGAGCGCTTCATCAAGGACGGCCTGCTCGACACCGCCGCGATGCGGCCGATCGCGCGCTGCGGCTACCATAACTATGCCGTAGTCGAGCGCCAGTTTTCGATGGTCCGGCCGCAGCGCTGACCGGCATTGCCGTTTTGTTAGTCACCCGCCTGTAAGCTTCACCATAATGGCGTGACGCGCTTGCCGGCGCGAAATCCGGGGCCAAAAATGGCCGCGGGGGGAGAAAGCCATGCTTCAAAGGCTGCTGCGCAACGGGAACGGCGACCGGGCGGCCGACGCTTCGAGCGAGCGGCCGGCGCCGCCGCGCCCCAATGTCGGGCTTGCGCTCGGCGGCGGGGCGGCGCGCGGCTTTGCCCATATCGGGGTGCTGCGGGTGCTGGAGGAGAACGGCATCGTTCCCGACGTGATCGTGGGGACATCGATCGGCGCGGTGGCCGGCGGCTGCTACGCCTATAGCCAGCTCGATGCCTTCGAAGACTGGGCGCGCGGCCTCAATGCCCGCGGCGTCCTCGGCTATCTCGACATAAGTCTCGGCGGCTCGGGCCTGATCAGCGGCGACCGCCTCGCCAAGCGGCTCGAACTCGCGCTCGGCGACGTCGCGATCGAGGACCTGCCGCGCCAGTTCGCAGCGATCGCGACCGAACTCGGTACCGGCCACGAAATCTGGCTGACGCGCGGGCGGCTCATTCACGCCCTGCGCGCGTCCTACGCGCTGCCGGGGATTTTCAATCCGATCCGGGTCGGCGGGCGCTGGCTGGTCGACGGCGCCCTCGTCAATCCGGTGCCGGTCTCGGCGGCGCGCGCGCTCGGCGCCCGGCTCGTGATCGCGGTCAATCTCAACGCCGACCTGCTCGGCCACGGCGTCACCATTTCGAACCACGGGTCCGACGAGGACGACGCGCGCGAATTGCAGATGACGCGCGAGCGGCCGGGCGGGTTGCGCAACCTCCTCAATCTGGAAAATCTGCTCAAGCGCCAGTTCATGGATGTTTCCGGGCGGCCCAACGTCGCCAACGTCATGATCGACGCCTTCAACATCATCCAGGACCGCGTCACCCGTTCGCGCCTGGCCGGCGACCCGCCCGACGTCATGATCAGTCCGCGGCTCGGCAAGATCGGCCTGTTCGATTTCCACCGCGCCCGGGAGGCGATTGCGCTCGGCGAACAGGCCGCGCACAAGGCCGTCCCCGATATCGTCGAGGCGCTCTCCGCCCTCACCTGACGGGCGTCAGGCGGTCTGGATATAGTCGCGCAGCGCCGACTGCTCGGTCTCCATTTCTTGCAGCCGCAGCTTGACCGCGTCGCCGATCGAAATGATGCCGGCGAGCCGGTCGCCGTCGAGCACCGGAACGTGCCGGAACTTGCCGGCGGTCATGCGCTCCATGATGGCGCTGATCATATCGGATTCCACGCAGCTCACGACCTTGCGCGTCATCACCTCGGTCAAGGAAAGCCCGAGCGCCGCCGCGCCGCGCGCCGCCAGTATGCGCACGATATCGCGCTCGGACACGATTCCGACCACACGATTGCCCGCACCGGTGACCACGAGTGCGCCGATACGCCGCTCCGTCAGTATCCGGGCGGCTTCGGCCACACTCGCCGTCGGGGAAATCGTCGCCACCTCGCGGCCTTTTGCCGCCAGAATGTCTCTCACGATCATGGCATCGCCTCCCTGATGGAGGGCGCAAGACCCGACCGCGCGGGCCGAACCAGCGCCCACATCACAAAGATTACCACGGCGAATCTGGCCTGATTGCGGCAATCGTTGCTGCACCGCAGCACGCGCGGCCGGCTACCACGCCGACGCCGATGGCGGTTCCGCCTCCGGCGCCCGGCGCACCGGATCGAAAAGCCCGAACAGCAGCAGGCCGGCCAGGAAGCCGCCGACATGCGCCTGCCAGGCAACCGATTGCTGCTCGTCGCCGATCGAGATCGAACCCTGGCCGAACAGAAAATTCAGCGCAGACCAGAGCACGAGAAAAATGATCACGCGCGGTTCCCGCAATGCCGCCCATAGCGGCAGGGCCGGGCGGCGATAGGACGCCATGTCCGCGCGCCCGCTCCATAGCGGACCACCGCGCTGAAACGCGAACCGCATCGACGCCGCCATCGCCCCCGATATCGCCGCCGAGGCGCCGACCATCGGAATGATCTCGCCCGGATGCGTTGCCAGATGCGCGAGCGCGCCGGCCGCCGCCGCGACCACCACGAACGCGACAAACCGGACGGACTGGAAGCGGCGTGCCAGCGGCGTGCCGAACGCCAGCAGCCAGACCGAATTGAATCCCAGATGTATGAAATCGGCGTGGATCACGCTGTAGGTCACGAACGTCCAGGCGTCGGCAAAAACGCCGCCGGGCAGCGTTCCCGCCACCAGCAGTCCGCTATCATAGCGGGCCGGAATGAAGGCAAACAGCAGCAGGAATTCCAGCTCGCTGCGCGAGGTCAGAACGAGCGTACGCAGCAAATGAACCGCGAGCAGGATGACGAGGGTCGCCATCACGATTGCGGGAACATTGAAAACCGGCTGCCGGGGCGGATGCAAGGAGGTCATGACCGTTCGTCCCTCTACCTCGCCTGACCGCTGCGCATATGCAAGCAAAAGCTTGCCGCGGACGCCGCACAAAAAAGAGAGGGAGAGCGTTTGCTCTCCCTCTCGCGGAGCCCCATCGGGAATGCCGCGCAATCATGCG
>WBUW01000233.1 GCA_008933495.1 Pseudorhodoplanes sp. | reverse complement strand
CATGTGCTCAAGGGCATGACCACGCCGTGGTGGACCGCCAAGAAGAAGTGAGCGGTTCGACCCGTTCCGATCGACCGGTTCATTGCAACCGGCCCGGCGCCGCGGCCAAAGCCCGGCGCCCTCTTTTTGTCCGCGGCAGCGATTGAGCCGGCCAAAGCCGGGCGCCCGCCCGCCGCCTCACTCGGCCGCGGTCGTGCTCTTCTGCGGCTCGCGCCCGACAAAGAGCTGGGTGAGCGCGCGCTTGATCGCGGCCTGGCGCGTCGGCGAAGCGATCTTGGCGCCGAGCAGGTCCGTCACATAGAACACGTCGACCGCGCGCTCGCCGAACGTTGCGACATGCGCGGAGGTGATGTTGAGGCTGAGCTTCGACAGCGTCGAGGTCAGCTCGTAGAGCAGGCCCGGCCGGTCGAGGCCGGTCACCTCGATCACCGTATAGCGGTTCGACCATTCGTTGTTGACGTTGATTTCGGGCTCGACCGCGAAAGCTCGCAGCCGCGCCTTGGCGACCGCCCGCCGCGCGACCACCTCCGGCAGCCTGATCTCACCGAGCAACGCCTTTTCGATCGTCTCCGTGATGCGGGTCGCGCGCCGCCGCTCGTCGTCGTCGCGCTCGAATTCGCGCGTGACCGCGATCGTGTCGAGCGCGAGTCCGTCGGTGGTCGTGTAAATCTGCGCATCGACGATATTGGCGCCCGAGGCCGCGCAAGCCCCCGCGATGATCGAGAGCAGGCGCGGATGATCGGGCGCGATCACCGTCAGTTCGGTGACCCCGCGCAGCGTATCGAAGGAAAATTCGGTGGCGAGCGTTCTGCCGGCTTCCGCGGTCGCGCGCAGGAAGCGCGCGTGCGCGAGCTTGTGGGCGAGGTCGACCTTGAGCCAGTAGGCCGGATAATGCCGCGCCATATAGGTGTCGATGTCCTCCGGCGTCCAACCGGTGATGGCGTTGCGGAATTCGTTCTTGGCCGTCGCCACCCGGCGCTCGCGGTCGATCTCCGAAAAGCCGCCGGTCACCACCGGCTCGGTCTCGTAATAGAGCGTGCGCAGGAGCTGCGCCTTCCAGCTATTCCACACGCCCGGCCCGACCGCGCGGATGTCGGCGGCGGTCAGGATCGTCAGCAGCTTGAGGCGCTCGAGCGATTGCACGACGGCGGCAAAATTCTCGATCGTCTTGCGGTCGGCGAGATCGCGCGACTGCGCGACCGTCGACATGACGAGATGCTGCTCGATCAGCCAGGCAACGAGCTCGGTCTCGGCCGCGGTCAGCCCCAGCCGCGGGCAGAAGCGACGCGCGACGCGGGCGCCGGCGACCGAATGATCCTGGATGCGGCCCTTGGCGATGTCATGCAGGAACAGCGTGACGCGCAGGAGCGCGCGGTGGCGCGGCTGGATTTTGCGGATCAGCTCGTTGGCGAACGAGAAATCCTCGTTGCCGCCGCGCTCGATGTCGGTGACGACGCCGATACAGCGCAGCAGGTGCTCGTCAACGGTGTAGTGATGATACATGTTGAACTGCATCATCGCGACGACGTGGCCGAAAGCGGGCACGAAGGCGCCGAGCACGCCGGCTTCGTTCATCCGCCGCAGCACGGTCTCGGCGTCGTTTTCCGCGGTGAGAATATCGAGGAACAGCGCGTTCGCCTGCGGATTGCGCCGCAGGCTCTTGTCGATCAGCTTGAGCGAGCGCGTCGCCGCCCGCATGGCGTCGGGATGGAAGGCGAGGTTGTGTTTCTGCGCGAGATGGAAAATCCGGATCAGATTGACCGGATCGCGGCGGAACGCGTCGGCATCGGCGATGTTGATGCGGTTGTTGTCGACCACGAAGTCGTCGGATTCGCGCAGCCGGCTGCGGCCGCTGCGCGGCTTGAGCTTGGCGATCATGCGGCCGAGGACCGGCGCGGTCTTGGCCTGCCGTTCCTCGAGCGCCGCGCACAGGATGGCGGTGAGATCGCCGACGTCCTTGGCCACCAGGAAGTAATGCTTCATGAAGCGTTCGACGTCCTGCATCCCGGGATGCTCGGTGTAGCCGAGGCGCTGGGCGATTTCGCGCTGGATGTCGAATGACAGGCGCTCCTCCGGGCGGTTGGTCACGAAATGCATGTGACAGCGCACCGACCACAGGAAATCCTCGCAGCGCCGGAACAGCCTGAGTTCGTCGTGATCGAATACGCCGTGGTCGACCAGTTCCTCGACGGTACGGACGCGGTAGACGTATTTGCCGATCCAGAACAAGGTGTGCAGGTCGCGCAGCCCGCCCTTGCCGTCCTTGACATTGGGCTCGACCAGATAGCGCGACGGGCCGGCCTTGCGCAGGCGCTCCTCGCGCTCGGCGAGCTTGGCGGTGACGAATTCGTGCGCCGTGCCCTGCACGACATTCTTGTCGAAGCGCTCGACCAGTTCGACGAACAGCCGCTCGTCGCCGAACAGGAAGCGCGATTCGAGGATGGCGGTGCGGATCGTCATGTCGGCCTTGGCCTGGCGGATGCACTCGTCGACCGAGCGTGTCGCGTGGCCGACCTTCAGCCCCATGTCCCACAGGCAATAAAGGATGGCCTCGGCCACCGACTCGCCCCAGGCGGTCTGCTTGTAGGGCAGCACGAACAGAAGATCGATGTCGGAGCCGGGCGCCAACAGGCCGCGTCCGTAGCCGCCGGTCGCCACCACCGCCATGCGTTCGGCTTCGGACGGATTGAGCGACGTATAGAGATGCCGGGCGGCGAACTCGAACAGGAGACGGATGATCCCGTCCATCATGCAACAGAGCCGGTCCGCGCAGTGGCGGCCGTGCCGGTCGGCGAGCAGCATTTCCTCGGCCTTGCTGCGGCCGGCGGCGAGCGCGCCCTTGAGATACTGGGCGACGGCGGTACGCAGTTCGCGCTCGCGTCCGGGCAGCGCGACCGCGAGCCGTTCGAGTTCGCTCGCGGCGGCGCGCAGGTCGAATATCTCGGACGGTTCGCGCGGAGGAAGGGGCGTTGATGACATGAATGTCGAACCGGATAGCGGACGGCGCAGCCGAAGTCAGCAAGCGCCACGGGACGGGAAAGGATTTGTATCGCGCGGGCGCCGCCGGGGGAACGTGAATCTCCGTAAGCTGCTCATATTGCTATTATTTTCTCGTTGACGCGGGCGAATTATCCTTCTAAATCAAGGCTCAGCGCCGATTTGAGCGAACAGCTTGCGGGCGCTTAACAAATGCAGCTAAAGCGGTCGGGGCCCGCCCCGTCGCAACAGGCTGACGGGCGGGCGAAATTTTTTCTTCCGCCTCCGATCCACCCGGCCACGCGCCTGCAAAGGCGCGAACGCCCCATCATGTCTGGAGGTTATCATGACGTTTCTTTCCCGCCGCTCCCTGCTCGCGTCCGCGCTGGTGCTCGGTCTTGCGCCGACGCAGGCCTTGTTCGCCGCCGAGAAGCCGAAGGAAATCCGCATCGACTGGGCGACCTACAACCCGGTCTCGCTGGTGCTCAAGGACAAGGGCCTGCTTGAGAAGGAGTTCGCCAAGGACGGCATTGCGATCCGCTGGGTGCAGACGCTCGGCTCCAACAAGGCGCTCGAATTCCTCAATGCCGGCTCGATCGATTTCGGCTCGACCGCCGGCTCGGCGGCGCTCGTCGCCAAAATCAACGGCAATCCGATCAAGTCGATCTATGTCTATTCGCGTCCGGAATGGACCGCGCTCGTCACGCGCAAGGATTCAGCCATCGCCAGGGCCGCCGACCTCAAGGGCAAGCGCGTGGCGGTGACGCGCGGCACCGATCCGCACATCTTCCTCGTGCGCGCGCTGCTCGATGCCGGCCTGAGCGAGAAGGACATCACCCCGGTGCTGCTGCAGCATCCCGACGGCAAGACCGCGCTCATCCGCGGCGATGTCGATGCCTGGGCCGGGCTCGATCCGATGATGGCGGCGGCCGAAGTGGAGGACGGCGCCAGGCTGTTCCTGCGCAACAGGGACGCCAATACCTGGGGCATCCTCAATGCGCGCGAGGATTTCCTGCGCGATCATCCCGACCTCGCCCGCCGCGTGCTCGCGGTCTATGAGGAGGCGCGCAAATATTCGCTCGCCCGTCCGGACGAGGTGAAGCGCGTCTTCATCGCGGTGACCAAGCTGCCGGACGCCGTCGTCGACAAGCAGCTCAAGGAGCGCACCGAACTGACCCATTCGAAAATCGGGGCGCTGCAGAAGGACTCCATCCTCAAGGCCGGGCTTGCGCTGCAGCAGGCCGGCGTGATCAAGGCCGACGTCGATGTGCGCAAGGTCGTCGACAGCCTGATCGACGAAACCTACATCGTCGCCGGCCACTGAGCGGCCGCCGCGACACCCCGGCCCCGCCGCTCCTCCCGGCCGGCGGGGCCGGCCGACGCTTGAACGAAGCGCAAACGGCCGCAGAGCTTGCGAGAACCGCTCATGTCTGTTGTTCCGATGACGATGGCCGCCGAAACGCCGGCCGCCTCCGCGGCGCCCGGCCGCCCGGCGCTGCGGCGCGCGCTGCGCGCGACACTCGGGCTTGTCGTTCCGCTCGGTCTTGCGCTGCTGTGGGAAATTGCAGTGCGGCTCGGCTGGTCGGACGGCCGGCTCGTGCCGCCGCCGTCGGTGATTTTCGCAACCTTCGCCGAACTGGCCGCCAGCGGCGAATTGCAGCGCCATGCCGCAGCCACGATCGCGCGCGTCGGCGCGGGCTTTGCGCTCGGCGTGGTGGCGGGCACGCTGACCGGCGCCGTCACCGGCTATTCGCGTTTTGCCGGCCGCCTGCTCGATCCGGGCCTGCAGGCGCTGCGCGCGATTCCCTCGATCGCCTGGGTGCCGCTGTTCATCCTGTGGCTTGGCATTTTCGAGGCGTCCAAGGTCACGCTGATCGCGGTCGGCGTGTTCTTTCCGGTCTATCTCGGCGTCATGGGCGCGATCCGCTCGGTCGACCGCAAGCTGGTCGAGGTCGGCCGCGCGTTCCGGCTGGCGGACGCGGCGATGGTGCGGCGCATCCTGCTGCCGGCGGTGCTGCCGTCCTATGTGATCGCGCTGCGCTCGGGACTCGGGCTCGGCTGGATGTTCGTGGTCGCCGCCGAATTCATGGGCGCCGCCGAGGGGCTCGGCTTCCTGCTGGTCGACGGCCAGCAACTCGGCAAGCCGGCGCAGATCGTGGCCGCCATCGTCGCCTTCGCCATTATCGGCAAGATCACCGACTGGATCCTGGTGCTGGGCTTCGCGCCGCTGCTGCGCTGGGAGGACCGCTTCAGCGCGCGCGGGGAGGGCCGCTGATGCTCAGCCTCGAGCGGGTCGGCAAGACCTATCCGAACCGGGTGCGCGCACTCGATGGCGTGACGCTAAACGTCGCGCCCGGGGAAATCCTGGTCATTGTCGGCGGATCGGGCTGCGGAAAGTCGACGCTCCTGCGCGCGATTTCCGGCCTCGATGCGCCGAGCCACGGCCGCGTGCTGCTCGACGGCGGCGCGGTGACCGCGCCGCACGAGAAAATCGGCATCGTGTTCCAGGAGCCGCGGCTGTTGCCCTGGCTCTCGG
>WBUW01000232.1 GCA_008933495.1 Pseudorhodoplanes sp. | reverse complement strand
TCGGCGGCGCGCCGTACGGATCGAAAAAATACGTGCCGTCGAAATGATCGGAGACCGGCCCTTCGTAATAGGACGACAAGGCGGAGCGCCCGCCCCATCCCGCGCCGCCGGCCAGGAAGAGCCCGGTAAAACCCGCAAAAAGCCGGCGTCGGCTGATCATCCGGTCGCGACCCCCTGCAATCCGGCGCCCTCTTACCTTGACTCGGTCCCGCCCCGCCCCTAGTTTCCGCCCGCTCTCGCAAGAGATGACGTTGTTTTGATCCGCCGACCGGTTCCGCGAAGCCGGAGGCCACCGCCCGACAGCGCTGTGCGCCCTCGGGTGCGTTACCTGTTTTGAGCCGGCCATTGCCGGATCAAGCCCGGGCATGACGAAGGAAAGCCGGAATGTTCGACACCCTGTCGGAAAAGCTCGGAGGCATCCTCGACCGCCTGACGCGGCGCGGCGCGCTTTCGGCTGCCGACGTGGATGCGGCGTTACGCGAAGTGCGCCGCGCGCTGCTGGAGGCCGATGTCGCGCTCGACGTGGCGCGCGCCTTCATCGAGCGCGTGCGCGCACGCGCGGTCGGCGTCGAGGTGATCAAGTCGGTTACGCCGGGCCAGATGGTGGTCAAGATCGTGCACGACGAGCTCGTGGCGATGCTCGGCGCCGATGCGCAGACGATCGATCTCAATGCGCCGGCTCCCGTCGCGATCATGATGGTCGGGCTGCAGGGCTCCGGCAAGACCACGACCACCGCCAAGGTCGCGAAGCGCCTGACCGACTTCGCCAAGCGCAAGACGCTGATGGCCTCGCTCGACACCCGCCGCCCGGCGGCGATGGAGCAGCTCGCCGTGCTCGGCCGGCAGGTCGGCGTCGAGACGCTGCCGGTCGTCGCGGGCCAGTCGCCGGTGCAGATCGCGCAGCGCGCGCTGCAGGCCGCCCGGCTCGGCGGCTACGACGTGGTCCTGCTCGACACCGCCGGCCGCACCACGCTCGACGAAGCGATGATGAGCGAAGCCGCCGAGGTGCGGCGCGCGGCCAGTCCGCATGAGGTGCTGCTGGTGGCGGACAGCCTGACCGGCCAGGACGCCGTCAATCTCGCCCGCTCGTTCAACGAGCGCGTCGGCCTCACCGGTATCGTGCTCACGCGCGTGGACGGCGACGGACGCGGCGGCGCCGCGCTCTCCATGCGCGCGGTGACCGGCAAGCCGATCAAGCTGATCGGCACCGGCGAAAAGATGGACGCGCTCGAGAGCTTCGATCCCGCGCGCATCGCCGGCCGCATTCTCGGCATGGGCGACATCGTCTCGCTGGTGGAGAAGGCGGCCGCCAATATCGACGCCGAGAAGGCGCGCGCGGCGGCCGAGAAGATGCGCAAGGGCGCCTTCGATCTGTCCGACCTGCGCGAACAGCTCATGCAGATGAAGGCGATGGGCGGCATGTCCGGCCTGATGGGCATGATGCCCGGCATCGCCAAGATGAAAAACCAGCTTGCCGCCGCCAATCTTGACGATTCCATGCTCAAGCGTCAGGTCGCGATCATTGATTCCATGACGCCGCAGGAGCGGCGCAATCCCGACATCCTCAAGGCCAGCCGCAAGAAGCGCATCGCGGCCGGCTCCGGCACCTCGCCGGAGCAGATCAACCGGCTTTTGAAGATGCATCGCGGCATGGCCGACATGATGAAGGCCATGGGCGGCGCCAAGCGCGGACCGATGGCACAGATCGCCGCCGCAATGGGAATGGGCGGCGGCATCCCGTCGGCCGAAGAAATGCAGAAGATGGCCGAACAGATGAAAGCGGGCGGCGGCATGCCGCCGACCATGCCGAGTTTGCCGCCGAATTTCCCCGGCCTGCCGGGCGCGCTGCCCGGACTGGGCGGACCGAAACTGCCGCCGGGCTTTCCGGGACTGGGGAAGAAAAAATGAGGAGATGTCGGTGTCCCGGGCGCGGCGCAACACGAACGTGGCGCGCCGCAGACCCGGGATCGTTCCAACCCGTAACGGACCCGGATCAGCAGCGCACCGCTACACGCTGCACTGCATCCGGGACACAACGCTGATCAAGAAAGGAAACCTGCAATGCCCGTCGTACTTCGCATGGCCCGTGCCGGCACCAAGAAACGTCCGATCTATCACATCGTCGCAGCCGACAAGCGCAGCCCGCGCGACGGCCGCTTCATCGAGCGGCTCGGCTTCTTCAATCCGCTGCTGCCGAAGGACAACAAGGAACGCCTGAAGCTCGACCTCGACAAGATCAAGGGCTGGCTCGCGAAAGGCGCGCAGCCGTCCGACCGTATCATGCGCTTCCTCGACGAGGCCGGCGTGATGAAGCGTCCGAAGCGCACCAATCCGGAAAAGGCGGTCCCGCGCAAGGCGCGCAAGGCGCGCGCCGAAGAAGCCGCCAAGGCCGCGAGCGCGGCGCCTGCTCCCGCCGCCCCGGCGGCGAGCTAACATCAGCGCATGGCGCCGCGGACACCCTCGCAGCGCACTGGAAAACCCTCTCCCCTTGCGGGAGAGGGTGGTGCGAACCGCAGGCGAGCACCGGGTGAGGGGCCTGAACCGGCGACGCGCAACGACCCCTCATCCCGGCTCGCTTCGCTCGCCACCCCTCTCCCGCCAGGAGAGAGGGGCGAAAGCAAGCGGGTCTGCGTGGCGCAGATCGGCGCCGCGCACGGGCTCAAGGGCGAGGTGCGGCTGTGGTCGTTCACCGAACGGCCGGATGCGGTTGCGCAATACGGCGCATTGCAGAGCGAGGACGGCGCACGCGCGTTCGAGATCGAATCGCTGCGCGCCGCCAAGGATCATTTCATCGTCCGCTTTCGCGAACTGAATGACCGCGCGGCGGCCGATGCGCTGCGCAACCTGAAGCTCTATGTTCCGCGCGCCCGCCTGCCCGCGCCCGAGGACGCGGCGACTTTCTATCATGCCGACCTGATCGGGCTTGAGGCCGCAACGGCGGGCGGCGAGCTGAAAGGCGAGGTGATCGCGGTGCAGAATTTCGGGGCCGGCGACATTCTCGAAATCCGGCTCGCCGGCGGCAAGACGGCCATGCTGCCTTTCAACGAAGCCGCGGTACCGGTGGTCGATCTTGCCGCCGGCCGCCTCGTGATCGATCCGCCGGCGGACTGGCTGAAAGACTAGACAGAGCGTTGCGGCCGCGGCGCGGCAATGTGGAGGGACTGCATGGCGATCCGGTTTTCCTCCCAGTCCGAGCGCTATCGTGAATTCTCCAATTTCTCAGCGTTCCCGGTCGATTTCGACGGCCTGCACTGGCCGACGACCGAGCATTATTATCAGGCGCAAAAATTCACCGATCCTGATCTGAAAACAATGATCCGCAACGCGCCGCAGCCGCTCGCCGCCAAGACCCTCGCCGACCAATATCGTGACCGGATGCGGCCCGATTGGCAGGCGGTGAAGGACGAGGTCATGTATCGCGCCGTGCGCCGCAAGTTCGAATTGCACGCGCCGTTGCGCGCACTTCTCTTGTCGACCGGCGACGAAGACATCATGGAGGCGGCGGCGCACGACAATTATTGGGGTAGCGGACCCGACGGCGCCGGTCAGAACCGGCTCGGCAGGATCATGGAACGCATCCGCGCTGAGTTGCGGGCCGCGGCGGCCGCGGTCCGCGACAACACGCACAAGACGGGCCGCTGATCATGTGGCGCGCCAGCGTGCTCACCATCTTCCCCGGCATGTTCCCGGGACCGCTCGGACAAAGCCTTGCCGGCAAGGCGCTCGCAGCGCAGCGCTGGGCGTTCGAAACAATCGACATCCGCGATTTCGGTCTCGGCGTGCACCGGCAGGTCGACGACACGCCCGCCGGCGGCGGACCGGGCATGGTGATGCGCGCCGACGTGCTGGCGAGGGTGATCGACTCGGTCACGGCCGAGGGCCGCCCGCGCCTCTTGATGAGCCCGCGCGGGACGCCGCTGACGCAGGCGCGCGTGACGCAACTCGCCGCCGGTCCCGGGGTCATTATCGTCTGCGGACGCTTCGAGGGCGTGGACGAGCGCGTCATCGCGGCGCGCGGCCTCGAGGAGGTGTCGGTCGGCGACTATGTGCTCTCGGGCGGCGAAATCGCCGCGCTCGTCCTGCTCGATGCCTGCGTGCGGCTGCTGCCCGGCGTCATGGGCGACGAGGCCTCCGGCACCGAGGAAAGCTTCTCGGGGGGGCTCCTGGAATATCCGCACTATACGCGCCCGCCGCGCTTCGAGGACCGCCCGGTCCCCGAGGTCCTGCTGTCCGGAAACCACGCAAGAATCGCGGATTTTCGCCGCGAACAGGCCGAAAAGCTCACCCGGGAGCGCCGGCCCGACCTCTGGCAGGCCTATCTCGCGCGCCGGACCGGAGCCAAGAAACCGCCGCCCGAGACGTGACAAGCGGCGCGCTTTGCATTAGAAATCCCGCCAATCCTGACAGGGCAGACCAAGGCCGCGCCGCGACGGCGCGGGCGCGGGTTGGACGCCAAACCGCTTCGGTCGAGACGCCGATAAAGACGCCGATAAAGACTTGGAGATTTCGCCGTGAACCTCATCCAGACACTCGAAAAAGAACAGGTGGCGAAGCTTTCGTCCAAGAAAGAGATTCCCGACTTCGAGCCGGGCGACACCGTTCTGGTCAACGTCAAGGTCAAGGAAGGCGAGCGCACCCGCGTGCAGGCCTATGAGGGCGTGTGCATCGGCCGTTCCGGCCACGGCCTGAACGAGAGCTTCACCGTGCGCAAGATTTCCTACGGCGAAGGCGTGGAACGCGTCTTCCCGCTGCTGTCCCCGATGATCGACTCCATCAAGGTCGTGCGCCGGGGCAAGGTGCGGCGCGCCAAGCTCTATTACCTGCGCTCGCGCCGCGGCAAGAAGGCGCGCATCACCGAGGTGCAGTCGCATCACGGCGAAGGCGAGGCGCAAAAGGCCGTCGCCGAGTGAGGCGGCGCATAGCGCCTCCGCGCTATGCCGCATTTGCGGCGCCCGAGACGCTCGCTATATTTGCCGACATGATGGTCTTTTGGGCCTCGATACCGCGAACGATCGTTCTGCAGGACCATGCGCGCCTGCCGGGACGGTTTTTTGGCCGGATGACGGCGGCGATTTTGGCCGGTCTTTGAGCGCCTCGCCGGCGCGCAAAGCGCGCTTTCTCCGCCACGCCCGCTTTCCATCAAAAACCGAGTTCCAACGCCATGAAACCGCGCACGCTCTACGACAAAATCTGGGACGACCACGTCGTCCACCGGCAGGACGACGGCACCTGTCTGATCTATATCGACCGCCATCTCGTGCATGAGGTGACCTCGCCGCAGGCCTTCGAGGGCCTGCGCACGGCCGGCCGCAAGGTGCGCGCGCCGGGAAAGACGCTGGCCGTGGTCGATCACAACGTGCCGACCTCCAACCGCAAATTGCCCAATCCCGACCCCGAAAGCGCCGAGCAGATCAAGACGCTGGCGCAGAACGCGAAGGATTTCGGCATCGAGTATTACGACGAATTCGACCGCCGCCAGGGCATCGTGCACATCATCGGCCCGGAGCAGGGTTTTACC
>WBUW01000231.1 GCA_008933495.1 Pseudorhodoplanes sp. | reverse complement strand
TCGCGCAGGTTGCCGGTGACGGTCATCTTGCCCTTGCCCGGCATCATCGCGCCTTCGACGGTGAGCAACTCGCCGCCCACATCGGTCCAGGCGAGGCCGGTCACGACGCCAATCTGGTCCAGTTCCTCCACCTCGCCGAAGCGGTATTTCGGAACGCCCAGATAGTCGCCGAGATCCTTGGTCTCGACCTTGATGGCGGTCTTGGACGAGATGGTGATCTCCTTGACCGCCTTGCGGATCAGCGTCGAAATCTCGCGTTCGAGATTGCGCACGCCGGCTTCCCGCGTGTAGCGGCGGATGACGGTCAGCAGCGCCTCGTCGTCGATCGACCATTCCTTCGATTGCAGGCCGTGCTTCGAAATCGCATTCGGAATCAGGTGTTTCCGCGCGATCTCGACCTTCTCGTCCTCGGTGTAGCCGGCGATGCGGATGATCTCCATCCGGTCCATCAACGGCGGCGGGATGTTGAGCGTGTTGGCCGTGGTCACGAACATCACGTTCGAGAGATCGTAGTCGACCTCCAGATAATGGTCGTTGAACGTGTGGTTCTGTTCCGGGTCCAGCACTTCGAGCAGCGCCGAGGACGGATCGCCGCGGAAATCGGCGCCCATCTTGTCGATCTCGTCGAGCAGGAACAGCGGATTCGACGACTTCGCCTTGCGCATCGACTGGATGATCTTGCCGGGCATCGAGCCGATATAGGTGCGCCGGTGGCCGCGGATTTCGGCTTCGTCACGCACGCCGCCGAGCGACACCCGCACGAACTCGCGGCCCGTGGCCTTGGCGATCGACTTGCCGAGCGAGGTCTTGCCGACGCCGGGCGGGCCGACCAGACAGAGGATCGGGCCGGTCAGCCGGTTGGCGCGCTGCTGGACCGCGAGATACTCGACAATACGCTCCTTGACCTTCTCCAGGCCGAAGTGATCGGAGTCGAGAATGTCCTGGGCCGCCTTGAGATCCTTCTTGACCTTGGTCTTCTTGTTCCAGGGAATCGAGAGCAGCCAGTCGAGATAGTTGCGCACGACGGTTGCCTCGGCCGACATCGGCGACATCTGCCGCAGCTTCTTCAGCTCGTGTTGCGCCTTCTCGCGCGCGTCCTTGGAGAGCTTGGTCTTCTTGATCTTGTCTTCGAGTTCGGCGAGTTCGTCCTTGCCGTCCTCGTCGCCCAGCTCCTTCTGGATCGCCTTCATCTGCTCGTTGAGATAATATTCGCGCTGGGTCTTCTCCATCTGGCGCTTGACCCGCGTGCGGATGCGCTTCTCGACCTGGAGCACGGAAATTTCGCTCTCCATCAGGCCGAGCACCTTTTCCAGACGCTGCGGAACGCTGGTGGTTTCGAGGATCGCCTGCTTGTCGGGAATCTTGACCGCCAGGTGCGAGGCGACCGTATCGGCGAGCTTCGCATAGTCGTCGATCTGCTGGACCACGCCGACGACTTCGGGCGAAACCTTCTTGTTCAGCTTCACATAGTTCTCGAATTCGGTAACTACCGAGCGCGCCAGCGCCTCGGCCTCCACGCGCTCGCCGGCATGGTCGTCGATGACGACCGCGTCAGCCTCGAAATAGTCGGTGCGGTCGGTATAGCGCAGCACCTTGGCGCGCTGGGCGCCCTCGACCAGCACCTTGACGGTGCCGTCGGGCAGCTTCAGCAGTTGCAGGACCGTCGCCAGTGTCCCGACTTCGAAGATCGAATCGGTCGCCGGCTCGTCGTCGGAGGCGTTCTTCTGGGTCGCGAGCAGGATGAACGTGTCCGAGCGCATCACCTCTTCCAGCGCCTTGATCGACTTTTCCCGCCCGACAAAGAGCGGAACGATCATGTGCGGGAAGACGACGATGTCGCGCAGCGGCAGGACCGGATAGGCCCGGGTTTCACCGGGGATCAGCGGAGGGCGCGGTTTGGCGGTTGTCATGGCCCGTTGTCCTTCTTCTTGTGCCCCTTTGCCACCGCCCGCAGGATGCGCGACGTCGGGCAAAGTGCAGTTGGGCCGGGAAGGGAAGCACGGCCTGGAACGCCGGCCATGCACGAGGGGGTGTACGAACCCCGCCCGGATATTGATGCACCTTCGTACTCTTGACCTTTCGCACCAATTAGGTGGCGGCGAGCCCGCCCGGTGTCAAGTAAGGCCGGAAATCCAACAAAAAGATAACCTTTCGGGTCGCCGGTGCGCGGCCGGTGATCCGAATCCGGGCGCGATTCCAATAGCGAACAGACCCCGCTCAGGCCGTACTCGCCCCGGCGTCGCCGGCCCGGTCGGCATAGATGTAAAGCGGCCGGGCGGTGCCCTCCACCACTTCGCGGGAAATCACGACCTCCTCCACGCCTTCCAGGCTCGGCAGGTCGAACATGGTGTCGAGCAGGATGCCCTCCATGATCGAGCGCAGGCCGCGCGCGCCGGTCTTGCGTTCGATCGCCTTGCGGGCGATCGCGCCGAGCGCTTCCTCGGCGAGCGTGAGATCGATCGATTCCATCTCGAACAGCCGCTGGTATTGCTTGACCAAGGCGTTTTTGGGCTCGGTCAGGATTCGCTTGAGCGAGGTCTCGTCGAGGTCTTCCAGCGTGGCGACCACCGGCAGGCGGCCGACAAACTCGGGGATCAGGCCGTACTTGAGCAAGTCCTCGGGTTCGACCTCGCGGAAAATCTCGCCGGTGCGGCGGTCCTCCGGCGCGATCACTTTGGCGCCGAATCCGATCGAGGTCGAGCGACCGCGCGCCGAGATGATCTTGTCGAGGCCCGCGAACGCGCCGCCGCACACGAACAGGATGTTGGTCGTGTCGACCTGCAGGAATTCCTGCTGCGGATGCTTGCGCCCGCCCTGCGGCGGCACGCTGGCCACCGTGCCTTCCATGATCTTAAGCAGGGCCTGCTGCACGCCCTCGCCCGACACGTCGCGGGTGATCGAGGGATTGTCGGACTTGCGTGAAATCTTGTCGATCTCGTCGATATAGACGATGCCGCGCTGGGCGCGCTCGACATTGTAGTCGGCCGCCTGCAGCAGCTTCAGGATAATGTTCTCGACGTCCTCGCCGACATAGCCGGCCTCGGTCAGCGTCGTCGCATCCGCCATCGTGAACGGCACGTCGAGAATACGGGCGAGCGTCTGCGCGAGCAGCGTCTTGCCCGAGCCGGTCGGCCCGATCAGCAGGATGTTCGACTTCGCCAGCTCGACGTCGTTGTGCTTGGCCTGATGATTGAGCCGCTTGTAGTGATTGTGGACGGCGACCGAGAGCACCTTCTTGGCGTGATCCTGGCCGATGACGTAGTCGTCGAGAACTTTTCGGATTTCCTTCGGGGTCGGAATGCCGTCACGCGACTTGACCAGCGAGGACTTGTTCTCCTCGCGGATGATGTCCATGCACAGTTCAACGCATTCGTCGCAGATGAAAACGGTCGGTCCGGCGATGAGCTTGCGCACCTCATGCTGGCTTTTTCCGCAGAACGAGCAATAAAGCGTGTTCTTGGAGTCGCTGCCGCCTACTTTGCTCATTCCGTTCTCCGTCAAATCGTCCAGTACCAGTTCGGCGTTGCCCGACGCTAGCATTTCCGGTCCTGCCGCACCGTGGCGTCGCAGGCACAGATACCCCGAAATTCCTCCCGATCCCCTACCGTCCCCTCTCTCTAGCGAAGCATGCTAACGGTGGGACAATCAAGAATCTATTAACGATAACAGGGCGCTTGGCCGCACGCACCGGGTTCCCGGTCCGCCGCCCCTATGGCTTGGTCAGCGGATCTTCCACCCGCTTGTCGATGACCTTGTCGACAATTCCGAACTCCTTGGCTCCCTCGGCGGTGAGAAAATAATCTCGCTCCAGCGCGTCTTCGATCTTCTTGATCGGCTGACCGGTATGCTTGACGTAGATTTCGTTCAGCCGCTTCTTGAGATTCAGGATTTCCTGGGCATGCAGCATGATGTCGGTCGCCTGGCCCTGGAACCCGCCGGACGGCTGGTGAACCATGATCCGCGCATTGGGCAGCGCGAACCGCAGGTCCCTGTGCCCGGCCGCGAGCAGGAGCGAGCCCATGGACGCTGCCTGGCCGACGCACAGCGTCGAAACCGCCGGCCGGATGAACTGCATGGTGTCGTAAATCGCCATCCCCGAGGTCACCACGCCGCCCGGCGAATTGATGTACATCGAGATTTCCTTCTTCGGATTCTCGGCTTCCAGGAACAGCATCTGGGCGACCACCAGCGTCGCCATGCCGTCCTCGATCGGACCGGTGATGAAGATGATCCGCTCTTTCAATAGCCGCGAGAAAATGTCGTAGGCGCGCTCGCCGCGGTTGGTCTGTTCGACCACCATCGGCACGAGGTTCATATAGGTTTCGACGGGATCTCTCATTGGCTGGCTTATTCCTCTGCGCGCGCTGGATTTGGCCGCGGCGAACCGCGAATCAGATGAGAATACAATAGCGGAATTACAATAGCGTCTGGTCCGGCCGCCGCCCGATGCGGGCCGCGCGGTCTCGATCTGGCGCCGGCGATCTCAGGCCGTCTGTGCGTCGTCGTCGCTCTGGTAAAGCTCCTCGCGCGAGACCGGCTTCTCGGTGACCTTGGCCAGCGCAAGGATGAAATCCACGACCTTTTCCTCGAAAATCGGCGCCCGCAGCGACGCCAGCGCGTTCGGATTGTTCCGGTAATAGTCCCAGACCTGCTGTTCGCGGCCGGGCATCTGGCGCGTCTGATCGACGATGGCGCGCGTCACCTCATCATCGGTGACCTTGATGCTGTTCTTGTCGCCGATCTCGGCCAGAACGAGGCCAAGCCGGACGCGGCGGTTGGCGATCTTGCGGTATTCGGCCGTGGCCTCTTCTTCGGTCGTCTTTTCGTCCGCGAAGGTCCGGTTTTCGGACTTCATCTGTTCGAGCGTCGACTTCCAGAGGCCTTCGAACTCCTGTTCGACGAGCGCTTGCGGCAATTCGAAATGGTGGCGTCCGTCGAGCGCATCGAGCAGCGCACGCTTGAGCCTCTGGCGCGAAACGCCGTCAAATTCGCGCTTGAGCTGGTCGCGCACCGCGTCCTTGAGCTTTTGCAGCGATTCCATCCCGAGCGACTTGGCAAACTCGTCGTCAATCGTCACCTCGCGCGGCGCCTCGATCGACTTGCCGGTCACCTCGAATTCGGCCGCCTTGCCGGCGAGGTCAGCGTTCAGATAGTTTTCCGGGAAGGAGACTTTCAACAACCGGCTCTCGCCCGCGGCGATCCCGACAAGCTGGTCCTCGAAGCCGGGAATGAAGGAGCCGGAGCCGATCTGCACAACGACGTCCTCGCCGCTGCCGCCCTCGAACGGGGTGCCGTCGATCTTTCCGACGAAGGAAATCGTCACCCGGTCGTCGCTCTCGGCCTTCGCACCTTCGCCCTTGTCGGCGTAGGGGCGGTTTTGCCTGGCGATGCGGTCAAGCGCCTCCTCGATGTCCTTGTCGCCGATGTCCGCAACGAGCTTGGTCAGTTCAATGGTCCGGAAATCGGCCAGTTCGATCGGCGCCAGGATTTCCATCGCCACCGTGAACGCCAGGTCGCTTTTGCCCGAAATGAGACCTTCGACC
>WBUW01000230.1 GCA_008933495.1 Pseudorhodoplanes sp. | reverse complement strand
GCGCGGACGCGCGCGAAGCGATGGCCGAATACGTCGCACGCCGGCGACAACAGCCGAATTTTGCCAATGCCCGCTCGATCCGTAATGCGATCGACCGGGCCAGGCTGCGGCAGGCCATGCGGCTCTGCCAGGAAGACGGTGCAATCGATCGCGACCGCTTAATGACGATCGAAGCGGCCGACGTCAAAGCAAGTCGGATTTTCGCGAACTGACGGCAGCGCGGACCGTCGGTGCGAAGGGGGCGCCATGACGACAAACCTGAGCTTGGATGTTTACCTTGCGACCTGGGCGCAGGGTGATGCCTTGCGCCAGCCGGTGGCGGCGACCGTTGCCGCACTGGCTACCGCCTGCGCCGATATTGCCGAGCTGATCGCATCCGGTCCGCTGGAAGGCCAGTTCTCAAAATTGTGCAACGACAGGAGCGGCGGTGACTTTCAAACCGAGCTCGACGTTCTCGCCAATGGCTATCTAATCGGCGCTTTGCGACGTGCCCCGGTCGCTGCCGCCGCTTCCGAGGAACTCGACGTGCCGGTGGCGCTCAATCCAGACGCGCCGCTGGTCGTCGCGCTCGATCCGCTCGACGGTTCCTCCAACATCGACACCAACGTCTCGGTCGGCACCATTTTCTCGCTGCTCCCCAATCGTCCCTGCGGCGGAATTGAACCGGCGGCGTTCCTGCGCCCGGGTCGCGAGCAGGTCGCCGCCGGCTATGTTCTTTACGGTCCGCAGACCTCGCTCGTGCTGACGGTGGGCGCCGGCACGGACATTTTCACGCTTGACCGCGCCGGCGGCGCCTTCGTGCTGACTAAGGCACAGGTGCAGATTCCCTCGGCGAGCAACGAATTCGCGATCAACGCCTCCAACTACCGCCATTGGGCTCCGCCGGTGCGCCAATGGTTCGACGACTGCATCGCCGGCAGTGAGGGACCGCGCGGGCGCGATTTCAACATGCGCTGGATCGCCTCAATGGTGACGGAGGCGCAGCGCATCTTGGCTCGCGGGGGCATTTACGCCTATCCTGGCGATGCCCGCGCAGGTTACCGCAGCGGACGCCTGCGTTTGGTCTATGAGGCCCACCCAATCGCGTTCTTGACCGAGCAGGCGGGCGGCGCCGCTTCCACCGGGTGCGAGCGGATCCTCGACCGTGTGCCGGGCACATTGCACGAACGCGTGCCGCTGATCTTCGGTTCGCGCGATGAGGTCGAGCGGCTCGATCTGCACCATATCAATCCGCAGTTCGCGTGCGAAAGCTCGCCTTTGTTCGGCCGGCGCGGCCTGTACCGGGTATGAGAGGCAAGGTGCGGACAATAACGGTCGGGGCGGTATCGTGTCGGTAAGGCATCCCATCATTTCAATTACCGGTTCGTCGGGCGCGGGCACGACGTCGGTGAAGAAAACGTTCGAGGAAATCTTCCGCCGCGAGAATATCAAGGCCGCTTTCATCGAAGGTGATGCCTTCCATCGCTACGACCGCGCTGGTATGCGCGCGGCGATAGAAGAAGCCTCGCGGCGGGAGAACCATCATTTCAGCCACTTTGGTCCGGAAGCGAACCTGATCGACGAATTGGAGGCGGTGTTTCGCGAATATTCCGAAAAGGGCACTGGTCGTACGCGCCACTATGTCCACAACGAGAATGAGGCCGAGTTATATGGCTGTGAGCAGGGTACTTTCACCGATTGGAAGCCGTTCGAGGAAGGTACCGACCTGCTATTCTACGAGGGTTTACACGGTGCCGTCGTCACCAAGACGGCGAATACCGCGCGCTATGCCGATCTCAAGGTCGGCGTGGTCCCGGTGATCAACCTGGAATGGATACAGAAGATCCATCGCGACAAGGCGGAGCGCGGCTATAGTCAGGAAGCGGTCGTCGATACCATTCTGCGCCGTATGCCGGATTACGTGAACTACATCTGCCCGCAGTTCACCGAAACCGACATCAATTTCCAGCGCGTACCAACTGTCGACACCTCCAATCCGTTCATCGCACGCTGGATCCCGACGCCGGATGAGTCGATGGTCGTGATTCGTTTCCGCAATCCGCGCGGCATCGATTTCGTCTACCTGGTCAAGATGATTCACGACAGTTTCATGTCGCGGGCCAATTCCATCGTCATTCCGGGCAGCAAGCTCGATCTCGCCATGCAGCTCATCCTCACGCCAATAATTTTGCAGCTCATGGAAAAGAAGCATCGCGCCGGATAGGAGGAGGACCGCTATGAACGTTGTGCCCAGGCCGCCGTGCGCGGAACTCACCGATCCGGTCACCGCCGTGGTGCGGGCGCTGGCGATGGACATGGTGGAACAGGCCAAATCCGGCCATCCCGGTGCGCCGCTGGGGCTCGCCGAAATCGTCAGCGTTTTATGGCGCCGTTATCTGCGCCACGATCCGACCAATCCGGCCTGGCCCGACCGCGACCGTTTCGTGCTGTCGAACGGCCACGCTTCGCCCTTGCTCTATGCGCTTCTGCACCTTACCGGCTATCAACTGCCAATCGAGGAATTGAAGCGATTCCGCCAGCTTCATTCCAAGACGCCGGGACATCCCGAATTCGGGGTTACCGTGGGTGTCGAGACCACCACCGGCCCGCTCGGCCAGGGCTTCGCCAACGCGGTCGGCATGGCGATCGCTGAAAAGACGCTGGCCGCGCAGTTCAACCGGCCCGGCCACGCCATTGTCGATCATCGGACTTACGTGATTGTGGGCGACGGTTGCCTGATGGAGGGCATCAGCCACGAGGCGGCTTCGCTCGCTGGCCGGCTGGGTCTCGGCAAACTGATCATGCTTTATGATGATAACGGAATTTCCATCGACGGTAAGGTCATTGAATGGTTCGCCGACGACACGCCCAAGCGCTTCGAGGCCTATGGCTGGCATGTCGTGCGCGCGGTCGATGGTCATTGCCCGGTGGCGGTCGACGCCGCGCTCGCTGAGGCCATTGCCGAAACCGATAAGCCGAGTCTGATCTGCTGCAAGACCGTGATCGGTCGCGGGGCGCCCACCAAACAGGGCCATCAAGACACCCACGGTGCGCCGCTTGGCGCCGAGGAAGTGGCGCGCACGCGCGAGGCACTGGATTGGCGGCATCCCCCCTTCGCGGTCCCGCCGAATGTAGCCGCCGAATGGGACGCTACACATCAAGGCGAGGTGCTCGAAGCCGGCTGGCAGAGGCGCTTTGAAGCCTATCGGAGGGCTTATCCGGAACTCGCCGCAGAGTTCCTGCGCCGAGTATGGGGCGACCTGCCGAGCAATTTTGCCGCGATCGCGGCCGAACTCGTGTCTGCCACCGCCGCGGCAGCGTCTTCGATCGCCAGCCGCAAGGCCAGCCAGAACGCGCTTTCCGCTTTAGCCAAGGCATTGCCGGAACTGATCGGCGGCTCGGCCGATCTCACACATTCCAATTTGACCCATCACCAACTGACCGAGCCGATCACCCGCAATCCCGCCGGCAACACCATTCTTTTCGGCGTGCGCGAGTTCGCCATGACGGCGATCGCCAACGGTCTCGCGCTGCACGGCGGTTTCCAGCCCTATGTCGCCACTTTCCTGGTGTTCTCCGACTATGCGCGCAATGCCATCCGTATGAGCGCGCTGATGCACCAGCGTGTAGTCTACGTGCTGACTCACGATTCCATCGGCCTTGGCGAGGATGGTCCAACCCACCAGCCGATTGAGCATGTCGAATCATTGCGGCTCATCCCCAATCTCGATGTCTGGCGGCCAAGCGATGCCGTAGAGACCGCTGTCGCCTGGACTCAGGCGATCGCGCGCAGCGGCGGCCCGAGCGCGTTGGCGTTGTCGCGGCAAATACTGCCGCACCAACCGCGAACCGACGAACAGATCGAAGCGATTGCGCGCGGCGGCTATGTGCTGATCGAGCCGGATGCTGCGCCCGCCGCCATCATACTCGCTACCGGTTCTGAAGTTAGGCTTGCGCGCGAAGCGGCGGAGCTGCTTGCCGCGGAGGATATCCCGGTGCGGGTCGTCTCGATGCCGTGTGTTGAACTGTTCGAACGCCAAGAGACGGCTTGGAAAAACCGTGTGCTGCCGCTGCATTTGCCAGTGGTCGCGGTCGAGGCGGGCGCGACGCGTGGCTGGTGGCGCTATGCTGGCCGCATTGGCGCCGTGGTCGGACTCGATCGCTTCGGCGAGTCGGCGCCCGAGAAAGACCTCTATAAACATTTCGGCTTCACGCCTGAGCGCGTAGCCGACATTGTGCGCTCGGTCGTCGGCCGCCGCAACCTCACATCTCATTGCTGAAAGTTAGGGAGTGACTCCATGCCGCTCGTTTCTATGCGTCAATTGCTCGATCACGCTGCCGAGGAGGGCTATGGCCTGCCGGCTTTCAACGTCAACAACATGGAGCAGATCAAAGCAATTATGGAGGCGGCGCGCGAAACGCAAAGTCCGGTGATCCTGCAAGGTTCCGTCGGCGCCTGCAAATACGCGGGCGAACCTTTCCTGCGTCATCTGGTGGCTGCGGCGGTCGAAGCCTATCCGGAAATTCCGGCTGTCATGCACCAGGATCATGGCGCTTCACCGCAGGTCTGCATGGGCGCGATTCGCTCCGGCTTCACCTCGGTGATGATGGACGGCTCGCTCAAGGACGACGCGAGGACGCCAGCCGATTATGCTTACAACGTCGCGGTCACCTGTAAAGTCGTCGAGCTTGCGCACGCCGTCGGCGTATCGGTCGAGGCCGAGCTCGGTTGCCTCGGCTCGCTCGAAACGCTCCAGGGCGACAAGGAGGATGGCCATGGCGCCGACGGCAAGCTGTCACGTGATCAGCTATTGACCGATCCGGACGAGGCTGCGAGTTTCGTCGAGGAGACGCAATGTGACGCGCTGGCGATCGCGATCGGTACGTCGCATGGGGCCTACAAATTCAAGCGCCAGCCGACTGGAGATGTTCTTGCTATCGACCGTATCAAGGCGATTCACGCACGCCTGCCCAACACCCACCTGGTGATGCACGGCTCGTCGTCAGTGCCGCAATATCTGCTGCAGGAAATCCGCTGCTACGGAGGCAATATCCCGGAAACCTACGGCGTGCCGGTAAAAGAAATCCAGGAAGGCATCCGACACGGTGTGCGAAAGGTCAATATCGACACTGACATCCGGCTTGCCATGACGGCAGCCATGCGTCGGACCATGAAGAAGAACGCGCACGAATTCGATCCGCGCAAGTTCTTGCAAGCGGCAATGGATGAGACCAGGAAGATCTGCATTGAGCGATTCGAGGCCTTCGGATCGGCTGGCCAAGCCTCGAAAATTCGCGCGATCGAGCTTGATGTCATGGCTCAACGGTACCGGAGCGGCGGGCTCCGACAAATCGTGCATTGAAAGATATCGGCGACGGCGGCGTATAGTTGGAAACCAGATTGCGCTCGCACCGCGGGGCGCCATCTTGTGCTCATTTATACATACGTCTGCTTGACGCCGCGTGCTGACTTAAATGAGGTGAGACGCTCTTTCTAAATGCGCGCGCGGCATGGCTTGAAGGAGTTTGCGCTAAGTGATCAAAACCAGGAGATGGTACAGAAC
>WBUW01000229.1 GCA_008933495.1 Pseudorhodoplanes sp. | reverse complement strand
CTTGTTACCAGCGGCGCCAGTGGCGGCGATGCCAGCGATACGGCCGGTAATAGTAGCCATAATAGCGCGGGGCGGTGTACCAGCACCGGCGCCAGCAGCCGCGCCAATCGCAGACGCGCCGGCAAACATAGCGCACCTGTTCCGCCAGGTTGACGTCCTGGACGGCGGCCGCGATTCCGGCGGGCAGCGGATTCGTCATCGCCTCGGCGCGTCCACCGGCGATGACCGTGACACTGAACATTGCCGTCAGAGCGGCTAGGGTCAGGATTATCTTTCGCATCGGGTCCTCTCCTAGATACCGACGGCCACGAAGCGTAAATGTCGGTCGCGCCATTCCGTTCCGAGGTCCGTCTGACACCATTCAACAATAGCGGCAAATGCGAAGAAAAGACGGCCAAGTCATTCATCGCTTGTTCATTCGGCGGGGCCGCTGTACCGGTTTTGCATGGGCAAGAGGCTGATTCCGCCTGAACCGGGCGATGTCCAGGAAATCGCGCTGCGCGAGGCGCTCGAAGAGCGCTATCTCGCTTATGCGCTGTCGACCATCATGCACCGGGCGCTGCCGGATGCCCGCGATGGCCTTAAGCCGGTGCACCGCCGCATCCTCTACGGGATGCGCCTGTTGCGATTAGATCCCGGCACCGCTTTCAAGAAGTCGGCCAAGATCGTCGGCGACGTCATGGGTAATTTTCACCCGCATGGCGATCAGGCTATCTACGATGCGCTCGTGCGGCTGGCGCAGGACTTTTCATCGCGCTATCCGCTGATCGACGGGCAGGGCAATTTCGGGAACATCGACGGCGATAACGCGGCCGCCTATCGCTACACCGAGGCGCGCATGACCGAGGTCGCGCGCCTCTTGCTCGAAGGCATCGACGAGGACGCCGTCGATTTTCGCCCCAATTACGACGGCCTGTCGCAGGAGCCGGTGGTGCTGCCCGGCGCTTTTCCCAATCTCCTGGCCAACGGTTCGCAAGGCATTGCCGTCGGCATGGCCACCTCGATTCCGCCGCACAATGCCGCCGAATTGTGCGATGCCGCGCTCTATCTGATCGGCCACAAACGCGCCAAGAGCCGCGACCTGATGCGGTTCGTGCCGGGCCCGGATTTCCCGACCGGCGGCATTGTTGTCGACGACGCGGCGGCGATTGCCGAGGCTTACACGACCGGGCGCGGATCGTTCCGTGTGCGCGCGCGCTGGAGCACGGAGGATCAGGGGCGCGGCGGCTATTCGATCGTGATTACCGAAATTCCCTGGCTGGTGCAGAAGGCGCGTCTGGTCGAGAAAATCGCGGAGCTCCTGAACGAGCGCAAGCTGCCGCTGGTCGCCGACGTGCGCGATGAATCGGCGGAAGACATCCGGCTGGTCATCGAGCCGAAGTCGCGCGCTGTCGATGCGGCATTGCTGATGGAATCTCTGTTCAAGCTGACCGAGCTTGAAAGCCGCATCCCGCTCAACATGAACGTGCTGGTCAAGGGCCGCGTGCCGAAGGTCGTCGGTCTTGCGGAGGTGCTGCGCGAATGGCTCGACCACCGGCGCGACGTCCTGATCCGGCGCACCCGGCATCGGCTGGCGGCGATCGAGCACCGGCTGGAAGTCCTGGGCGGCTATCTCGTCGCGTACCTGAATCTCGACAAGGTCATCAAGATCATCCGTACTCAGGATGAACCAAAGCCCGTCCTGATGCGGACGTTCAAGCTGACCGAGGTGCAGGCCGACGCGATCCTCAATATGCGGCTGCGCAACCTGCGCAAGCTCGAGGAAATGGAAATCCGCAGCGAGGACAAGGAGCTTCGCAGCGAACGCACCAATCTGAAGAAGCTGCTCGGGTCGGAGCCCGAACAGTGGAAGTCGATCGCCGGCCAGATCAAGGAAGTGCGGACCTTGTTCGGACCGAAGACCGCTCTCGGCCGGCGGCGGACGAGCTTCGGCGAGGCGCCGGCGCACGACGCGGCTGCAATCGAGGAGGCACTGGTCGAGCGCGAACCGGTGACGGTCGTGGTCTCCGAAAAGGGCTGGATCCGCGCTTTGCGCGGCCATCTCAGCGATTTGTCCGGCGTCGCATTCAAGGCCGACGACGCGATGAAATTCGCGTTTCATGCCGAGACGACGTCGAAATGCCTGCTGCTGTCGACCAACGGGCGTTTCTATACGCTCGATGTGTCGAAACTGCCGGGCGGGCGCGGCCATGGCGAGCCGGTGCGCCTGTTCATCGACATGGAGCAGGACGCCGGCATTATCGGCGTGTTCCGCCACCAGGGCGGCCGCAAGTTCCTGATCGCGAGCGAGCAGGGGCGCGGCTTCATCGTGGCCGAAGACGAGTGCGTGGCGAACACCCGCAAGGGCAAGCAGGTGCTCAATGTCAAACCGCGCGACGGCGCGCGCGCGCTTACGACAATCGACGGCGATCTGGCGGCGGCGATCGGCGAGAACCGCAAGATGGTGGTGTTTCCGCTCAACCAGGTTCCGGAAATGACGCGCGGAACCGGCGTGCGCCTGCAGCGCTACCGCGACGGCGGACTGTCGGATATTGCGACCTTCGCCGGCAAGGAAGGGCTGACATGGATCGATGCCGCCGGGCGCACCTTCTCGATGACGTTGAAAGAATTGGCCGACTGGCGCGGCAACCGTGCGGACGCCGGCCGCCTGGCGCCGAAAGGGTTTCCAAAGAGCAATAGCTTCGGGCGCCGGCTGTAAGGTTTACGGCAACAATGATTGAACAAAATAGTGTAAGGAGCTGATGTTTAATGACTAAAATAAAATCAGCGCCAAGCCAGAATATGCAATTGCGAATTATTCGCAATTAGATTATGAACGGGTCATCCTCATTGCGAAGGAACCGACCCATGGATGCGCTGGCTTCAAAAACGACCGCGCCGATTGACGGCTGGCGACGCGACCGGCTGCGCCCTTCGCTGTCAGAGGTCTTCGGCACCGTCAAAACGCGGCCGAGCGGTCCGTTCTGGCGCAAGCTCCTGGCTTTTCTCGGTCCGGGCTACCTGATCGCGGTCGGTTACATGGATCCCGGCAACTGGGCGACCTCGCTCGCCGGCGGTTCCAAATTCGGCTATGCGCTGCTGACCATCGCGCTCTTGTCAAACATCATGGCGATCCTGCTGCAGGCGCTGTGCGCGCGGCTCGGCATCGCTTCGGGGCGCGATCTCGCGCAGGCCTGCCGCGACGCGTTTCCGCGCGCGGTGTCCTGGCCGCTCTGGGTTCTCGCCGAGATCGCGATCTGCGCAACGGACGTCGCCGAGGTGATCGGCACGGCCATCGGGCTCAATCTTCTGTTCGGAATCCCGCTCGAACTCGGCGTCCTGATTACGGCGCTCGACGTGTTCCTGATCCTCTGGTTGCAGAACCTGGGCTTCCGTTATGTCGAGGCGTTTATCGTCACGCTGCTCGGCGTCATCGCCGTCTGTTTCGGCATTCAGATTGCGCTGGCCGACCCGCAATGGGGCGAGGTCATCCGTGGCTTTGCGCCGACGACCGAGATTGTGACCAATCCCGAAATGCTTTATTTGGCGCTCGGCATCATCGGCGCGACGGTGATGCCGCACAATCTTTATCTGCATTCCGGTGTCGTGCAAACCCGCCGGTTCGGGGAAAGCGTTGCGGAGAAGCGCGAGGCGATCAATCTCGCGACCGTCGATTCCACAATCGCACTGATGTTTGCGTTGCTGATCAATGCATCGATTCTGATCCTGGCCGCGGCGACGTTCAACAAGGTGGGCAAGACCGACATTGCCGAACTCGAACATGTTCATTCGTTTCTTGCCCCGCTGCTCGGCTCGGCGATCGCGCCGACCTTGTTCGGCATCGCGCTTCTGAGTTGCGGACTAAACTCGACGGTGACCGCCACCCTGGCGGGCCAGATCGTCATGGAAGGATTTGTCGACATCCGCCTGCCGGCCTGGGCGCGGCGGCTGACCACGCGGGCCATCGCCATTGTTCCCGCCGCTATTGTCACGATCTGGTACGGCGAAAAGGGCACCGCGCAATTATTGATTTTCAGTCAGGTCGTGCTCAGTCTTCAACTGCCTTTTGCGATCGTGCCGCTCGTGATGTTCACGGCCGACCGCCGCAAGATGGGGGCGCTGGTGGCACCGCGCTGGGTCACGCTGGCGGCGGCGATCGTCGCCGCGATCATCATCGTGCTCAACGTCAAATTACTGGTCGATTTCGTCACGGGCGCGGCCGGCTGACCGCCGCTTCAGCCATCGATCCGCAGCCACCCTTGCGAGAGCAGGCGTTCCTGCGGCAGGAAGCGGCTCTTGTAATCCATCTTGCGCGAGCCGCGCACCCAGTAGCCGAGATAGACATAGGGCAGGCCCATCCGGCGGGCGCGCGCGATGTGATCGAGGATCATGAACGTTCCGAGCGAGCGGGGTTCCTCGACCGGATCGAAAAACGAATAAACCATCGACAGGCCGTCATTGAGCACATCGGTCAGGGCAACGGCCAGTACGGTTCCCGCGCTGCGCCCGCGAAATCCGGAATTGGCGTCGCGCCGCCGGTATTCCACGATACGGGTGTCGACGTGGCTGTCTTCGATCATCATCGCATAATCGAGCACGGTCATGTCCGCCATTCCGCCGTCGTGATGGCGGGCATCGAGATAGGCGCGAAACACCGAATATTGCTCGGAGGTCGGGTTGGCGTCGCGCATGTCGCCGGTGATGTCGGCATTGCGCTCAGCCACGCGGCGCATGCTGCGGGTCGGCTGGAAATCCTCGGCGATCACGCGCACCGAAACGCAGGCGCGGCAGGCTTCGCAGGCCGGACGATAGGCGATCGACTGGCTGCGACGGAATCCGCCATGGGTGAGAAGATCGTTCAGGCCCGGGGCGCGGTCGCCGACGAGATGGGTAAAGACCTTCCGCTCCTCCTTGCCGGCCAGGTATGGACACGGCGAGGGTGCCGTCAGGTAGAATTGCGGTGTGTCGCGCGAATGCTGTGTCACGGACGTCTGCGCGGGCCCGGTCGACTCATTGCCGTTTGCGGCGGTCGTGATCCCGGTGATGCCCTCCCTAGACCTTCGGCCGGCCGGCGTTGAGCATGCTGGCCCGGACCTCGTTATTGATGACGATCGTGCCGACCAGCATGTCGTGAAGCAGACGGCGGCGGCTGTTGAGGAAGCAGACGATCAGTATGAGCGGCGTAAACAACGATACGCTCAGCCAGAACCCGATCGCGTGCACGGCACCCAACACGAAATAGGCCGGCGCGCCGTACCAGGTGCGCATTTCAAGGTCCATCATGCGCATTCCGATGGTCGCCGAGCGTGGGCCGCCGAGCGTGAGCCCGTAATACAGGAGCGCCCAGATCGTCGAAATAGCGGGGACGAGGCCATACAGCACAACGCCCAAGCCGAGCGTCACGATCGTGATCGCAAACAGGAACACCCAAAGAAAAATGATCGGAATGGCGATGATGACAAGGTCGATCAGGAACGCGATGATGCGGCGCGCGGGAACACCGTCGAAAAGTTCCGGACTGGCTTCCGGATCGTAGGCATGGGGCTTGAGTTCGATGGCCACACCGAGCTTTTTTGGGTCCGCGGACATGGTCGCTACCTTGAATC
>WBUW01000228.1 GCA_008933495.1 Pseudorhodoplanes sp. | reverse complement strand
CCCTTGCGGTCTCTCTTGCAGTCTCTCTTGCTCCTGCCGCCGGCCGGCAGAAAAACAACGCGATTTCGAAACCGGGATTACGCTTTTTTTGATTGAGCCCGCGCTTGCGGTTGTGGCCGGGGCGGTCCGATGCGGCCTTGATCCTGCGCAAACAAGCCGCCGCCGGGCGCGGCGCGTTCCTGCTTGCTCAGCCCGCGAGCTTGCCCTTCACGAGGCCGCTCGCCTTGCCGAAATCCATCTGCCCGGCATATTTGGTTTTCAGCGCGCCGATCACCTTGCCCATGTCCTTGACGCCGGCGGCGCCGGTTTCCTTGATGACGGCGTCGATGGCGGCACCGATCTCGGCATCCGACATCTGCCTGGGCAGATAGCCCTGGATGATCGCGATCTCCTCGGCCTCCTGCCGGGCCAGCTCCGGACGGCCGCCCTTCTCGTACAGCTCCTTGGATTCCTGGCGCTGCTTGATCATCTTCTGGAACACGCCGAGCAGGTCGGCATCGGACAGGGGTCCCTTGCCGGCGCCGCGCGCCTCGATGTCGGCGTTCTTGATGGTGGAATTCATCAGGCGCAGGGTGGAGACCTTGCGCTCGTCCCTGGCCTTCATGGCCTCTTTCAGGGCATTGTTGATGTCGTCGCGCAGCACGGCATGACCTCATCGGTTCGTGAGTGAAACGGCACAGCGCCGCCGAAAGCGCCAGAGCGCGACCAGCGCCCAGATCGCCGCGATGATCCCGAGCGGCCAGACGTCGTACAGGATCGCGGACAATGCGGCCAGGGCGCATGCGACAGCCAGACCCAGCACGAACCAGGGGCTGCGGTCCTGAAATACATAGCAGACCACCATGGCCGTTACGGAAAAAAGCCCGAATGCCGTGAGCAAGTCCATGGCCGCAAAAAGCCTCATTGACGGCGCGGGATAGCGCGCTATTTAGGCCGCTCATGAGCCTCAAACAAGACGATTCCGGCTGGGCTGAACCTGCGGCCACCGCCCTGCTCGTGCTCGCCGACGGCACGGTGCTGAAAGGCACCGGCTTGGGCGCCACCGGCTCCGCGGTCGGCGAGGTCTGCTTCAATACCGCGATGACCGGCTATGAGGAAATCCTCACCGACCCCTCCTATGCCGGCCAGATCATCACCTTCACCTTCCCGCATATCGGCAATGTCGGCACCAACGAGGACGACATCGAGACCGTGAACCTGGCGGCGACGCCGGGCGCGCGCGGGGCGATCCTGCACACCGGCATCACCGCACCGTCGAACTATCGCGCCACCCGCCATCTCGACCTTTGGCTCAAGAGCCGCGGCATCATCGGCCTGTCGGGGATCGACACGCGCGCGCTCACCACGCTGATCCGCGAAAAGGGCATGCCCAACGCCGTGATCGCGCACGCGCTCTCCGGGGAGTTCGACCTCGCCGCGCTGAAAAAAGAAGCGCGCGAATGGCCGGGCCTGGTCGGCATGGACCTCGTGCCGATGGTGACCAGCGCCCAGCGCTTCACCTGGGACGAGACCGAATGGGTCTGGAACAAGGGCTATGGCCGGCAGCAGCAGCCGGAATTCCATGTCGTCGCCATCGACTACGGCATCAAGCGCAACATCCTGCGCCTGCTGGCGGCGTCGGGCTGCAAGGTGACGGTGGTGCCGGCCACGACCTCAGCCGAGGACATCCTGGCGCTCAAGCCGGACGGCGTCTTCCTCTCCAACGGTCCGGGCGACCCGGCCGCCACCGGCGAATATGCCGTGCCGGTGATCCGCGCGGTGATCGACAAGAACATCCCGACCTTCGGCATCTGTCTCGGCCACCAGATGCTCGGCATCGCGCTCGGCGGCAAGACCATGAAGATGCATCAGGGCCACCACGGCGCCAACCATCCGGTGAAGGACATGACCACCGGCAAGGTGGAAATCACCTCGATGAATCACGGCTTCGCGGTCGACAAGGATTCGCTGCCGAAGAATGTCGTGCAGACGCACGTCTCGCTGTTCGACGGCTCGAATGCGGGACTTGCGCTCAGCGACAAGCCGGTCTTCTCGGTACAATACCACCCGGAAGCCTCGCCCGGCCCGCGCGATTCACACTATCTCTTCGGGCGCTTCACCGGGCTCATGCGCGCGCGCACGGGCGGCCGGGCAACGAGCGCCCCCGGTAACCCGGCCCGCTAGAGCGGGATGACGATTCGAAGAAAAGTCATCCCGCTTCGGTTCTTTTTCTGCGCATGATCTTTTCCGAAAACCGCTTCGCACTTTTCGGGATCATGATCGCGCTCTTTGCCTGAGCATGATCTTTTCCGAAAACCGCTTCGCACTTTTCGGGATCATGATCGCGCTCTTTGCCTGAGCATGATCTTTTCCGAAAACCGCTTCGCACTTTTCGGGATCATGATCGCGCTCTTTGCTTGAGCATGATCTTTTCCGAAAACCGCTTCGCACTTTTCGGGATCATGCTCTAGCAGCGGCAACCCGGGTCGTTTTGCTTCGGCGGGCACGGCTTCGAACCGTACGAGCAGAAGACGCAGCAATCGCCCGGCTTCGGCTTGAGGCGGGTGTGACATTGCCGGCAGTCGTAAAAGAAGACGCAGGCGTCGCGCGGCATCGTTTCGCTTGCCGCATAGCCGCAGACCGGACAGGTCAGAACTGAATGGCAGTCGGACGTGGACAAGCGACCTCCGCGGGATTGCCGCCGTCACCAAAGCCTACTGACACAACGGGCAGATCGCATACGCCGTCGCGCCGAGCGCAACCAATGTCGCGGCCGCAATAACCAGTCGAATAGCCATCATATCGCTCCATCACCTTGAATTGAAGCCGGCCAAACCGGAACCGGCAATAGGCTAGCGTCTGTAGCAACTACAGACGCAAGCCGGAAAAAGACGCGACCATGAACACGAATTCGAGAACTGGGCCGTTGATGATCGGGCGGCTCTCGGCCCTGACCGGCGTGAATATCGAAACCATTCGCTACTACGAACGCGCCGGCCTGCTGCCGCCACCGCCGCGCACGCGCGGCGGGCTTCGCGCCTATGACGAGGAGCATGTCCGCCGGCTAACCTTCATCCGTCGCAGCCGCAGTCTCGGTTTCCCGCTTGCGGATATCGGCACGCTGCTCCGGCTGGACGGCAGCGACGCGCAATCCTGCGAACGGACGAAGGCGGTGTCGCTGCGCCAGCTTGCGGCGGTTCGCGACAAGATCGCAAGCCTGCGGGTTCTTGAACAGGCCCTGGCCGAGTTGACGGCGGCCTGCCGGCCCGGCCGCCAGGAGCGGTGCCCGATCATCGATGCATTGACGTCGGCACCGGAGCCGGCGCCAGATCAGACGGCGCGCGCGGCCACCGGGCGGGCTACCCGCCGCGGTTCGTAAAGACCCTATTAATGGGCTGCTGTTAGGCCAATATGCCCGCAAGGTCTTCCCGGATGTCGAAGCGAAAACCGCAGCCAGTCACGTTCCTGTTTCCCGACGACGGCGCGATCCCCAACAACCCGGCGCTGCCCTTCGTCGTCTATCGCGACGCCATCAATCTCGCCGGCACGCCCGACCCGGAATCGCTGGTCGAGAACGTCATCGCCGGCAACGGCTGGGGCAATCTCTGGCGCAACGGCATCTACGAGTACGTGCATTACCATTCGATGATCCATGAGGCGCTCGGCATTGCGCGCGGGCGCGCCAAGGTGCGCTTCGGCGGGGCGAACGGCGAGGAGCTCGATATCGGCCCGGGCGATGTGGTGATCCTGCCGGCCGGCACCGGCCACCAATGCCTGTGGGCCTCGCCCGACCTCGTCGTCATCGGCGCTTACCCGAAGACCGGCCGCTTCGACCTTTGCCGCGGCAGCAAGGCCGAACGCGAAAAGGCGCTCGCCACGATCGCGCAGGTGCCGGTACCGGACAGCGATCCGGTCTATGGCAAGAACGGGCCGCTGCTGAAGTTGTGGGCGAAGTGACGCGCGGGAAAATACGGCGGATTGTTTCCGGAGCTGGCGAAACCGCCTGCGCCCCCTCGAAATTGACGCAAAGCCGGCGTGTATGAAGGATGGCGGCCGGCGGCTTTGCCTCGTACGGCCGCAACGACGAGACATCACTTGGCCGACTGGATTTCATTCTTCGATTCCAATCATCCGATTTACGTCAACGCGCGCCACCGGCAGGTCCATGCCGCGCTTGTGGCGGCGGGGATCGGGCGCTATCTCGCGCGGCCCGGCCTGACCGTGCTCGATTACGGCTGCGGCGAGGCGCTCTATGCGGAGCGGCTGGCGGAGCACGCGGGACGGCTGATCCTGTGCGAGGCGGCGCCGCACCTGCGCGAGCGCCTGCAGCAGCGCTTCGCCGGTGACGGCCGCATTGCGGTGCTGGCGCCGGAGGCGGTCGCGGCGCTGTCCGGCCAAAGCCTCGACCTCGTCGTCATGCATTCGGTCGCGCAATATCTCACGGTCGCCGACTTGACGGCGCTGCTCGCCTTGTTCCGCCGCCTGCTGCGCGCCGACGGGCGGCTTGTCATCGGCGACGTGGTGCAGCCGAACGTCAGCATCGTGACCGACGCGAGGGCGTTGCTTGCGCTCGCCGCCGCCAACGGCTTTCTCGTCGCCGCGCTCGTTGGCCTGATGCGCACGGCCCTGTCGGGATACCGCAAGCTGCGCCGGCGCATGGGGCTCACCCGCTACAGCGAAGCGGACATGCTGCGCACGCTCGCCGCCGCCGGCTTCTCGGCGCGGCGCGCCGCACGCAATATCGGCCACAACCAAGCGCGCATGACGTTCGCGGCCGAGCCGGAAAGCTAGCAAGAAAAACTACAGGTCAGCGTTTAGGAAGTTTTAGTCGCGGTATCGCCGCGCACATGAAAGTTATTCGGCCACTAGAAAAGAGACCACCAGTACCAACGCCAGTGACCTGTAGTCCGACAACATATTCGCCCGGCTGACAAAGACCTTTAGTTTCACCTGTAGCAATGTTAGCCAATATTGGTGCTTCAACCGGCCTCGGTGTAACCCGGTTTCGTTCCGAAGCTAGGCGCTCAAATAGCTGATCTACGTCGGCTACAATTTGGTCCAATAGTATCTTTGATTCTGTTCTCAGCTTATCGGGCTCTTTAGAAAGACCGGCAATTTGCTCTACTAGACGGTCCGTAGTCCGCATATATTTGTTGAGAGCGTTTCCGAATTCGAGATATATAAAATAAAGGGTACCCATCGTAGCAGTGACACTAAATATGATAGTTATTAGTGTTTGAATGGCCCGCACGCGAGCGACCCATTCTTTGAAAGTTTTCCACGAGAAACTCTGAGTTGACGGCTTCTTTCTCGACATCATTTATTCCTTTTGTTCAAACTAATTTTCCGATGTAGCTGTGGTGGCGCGAATCATAATGACATTCAGCGGTAGCACTTAAGTTCGCCCCCAATCCCACCGCGTCGCAAATCTCCCCCTAATTCACAGGTCGGCAAGCAAGCTTCCTTGGCCCCTAAGCGCTCGTAGGGTGCCAGGGAGCTGTGGAATTTCCTTCAAAAAAATGCGCGGCTGAGGCTCTTGGCCCGGAGCCCTTTGACTGAGCGGCTAAAACCCGCCGTAATGTTATTAATTCGCGGATCACAGGCACCCTTCCCT
>WBUW01000227.1 GCA_008933495.1 Pseudorhodoplanes sp. | reverse complement strand
CTCGATATTGTGGGCAAAGGCGGGCAGGCCGATTTCGGCGGCGGTAAAGCGCGCTTCCGGCGCGCGCAGCAGGCGGGCGGTCGCATCGGCAATCCGCAGCGTCTCCAGCGCCGCCGCCTGATGCCGGCAAAGCCGCCAGATGCCGAGCGTCGCGAGCGCGGTGACCGAGCCCGCCATCAGCGCCGTGGTGCGGTGATCCGCCGGTGCCGGCCTGCCGATCAGGATGGTGTCGATGCCGGCGGCGGCGAGCGCAATGGCGGCGAGCAGGCCGGCCGGCCCCGCGCCCACGACCGCAACCTCCGTCATTAACCCTGTATCGCCGGCCATCGCGCTGCCCTTCGCGCCTTCTTAGCGCGCGGTCCCGGGGCTGGCGAGCCGGCGGAAACCATTTCCGCGTCCGCCATTTCCGTTCCCGCCGCTCTTGCGCTAAGCGTTGCGCACGCATCCTGTCCGGACCCCGCCGTGGCCCATACCGCCGACCGTTCGTTCCTGCATCTGCCCCTCGCCGCCGCACGCCTTGCGGGTGTGGCCGGGCGTCCGCGCGCGATCGCCATGGCGTGCATCGCGCTGCTGAGCGGGGCGGGCTGGCTTTATCTCGGCGCGCTCGCCGGCGTCTCGTCGCCGGCCGGTCCGTTCGACTGGCTGAGCGCGCTGTGCCGGCCGTCGGCTGTCGCGCCGGACCATGCGTTTGCACAATTTATGCTCGTGTTCGCGATGTGGAGCGCCATGGCGCTCGCCATGATGCTGCCGAGCGCCGCGCCGATGATCCTGACCTATGCCGAAATCGCCGACACGGCGTCCGCGAAGGCTGAACCGGTCGTCTCGCCGGTCGTGCTGGCCGGCGGCTATGCCGCGGTCTGGATCGCGGTCTCGTTCGCCGTCGCGGCGGTGCAGACGGCGCTGCAGCGCGCCGGCCTTGCCGGCATCGCCGGGACGACCGTGCCTGGCTATGGCGCGGCGGCGCTGTTCGTTGCGGCCGGCCTCTACCAGTTTTCGCCCGTGAAACATGCCTGCCTGCGGGTCTGCCAGCGGCCGTTTCCGTTTTTCTTCGCCAACTGGCGCACGACTGTGTCCGGCGTTTTTGCGCTCGGCCTGCGCCAGGGCGGGCATTGCCTGGGCTGCTGCTGGGCGATGATGCTGCTGATGTTCGCCACCGGCCTGATGAATGCGGTGTGGATGGCCGCGCTCGGGATCGTGATGGCGGTGGAAAAGCTGACCGCGACGCCGCGCTTCAGTCATGCCGTCGGCGCGGTGCTGATCGCGGCGGGCCTGGTGCTGGCCGTCCTGCACGGCACGGGTCTTGGTGCGGGTCTTGCCGCGGGTATCGGAATCGGAGCGGGCTGACCGGTCTGGTCTGCGCCGCCATTGCGTAAGGAGTATAAGGCCATGGAACAATGGTCGCTGAAGGGCGAGTTCACGCTGTCCTGTTCGTGCACGGTCTTCTGTCCGTGCGTGCTCTCGCTCGGCGAGCATCCGCCGACCGAAGGCCATTGCCAGACCTGGGCCGCCCTGCGCGTCGACCAGGGGCGCTTCGACACGGTGGACCTTGCCGGCGTCAAGGCGGCTTTGATGATCGAAATCCCCGGCCTCATGTCGCGCGGCAACTGGACCGCGGCGCTGTTCGTCGACGAGAAAGCCTCGATCTATGCGGTCAAGGCGCTGACCCGCATTTTCAGCGGCAAGGTCGGCGGCTCCACCCATCTGCTGTCAATTCTGGTCGGCAGCTTCCTCGGCGTCCGCCAGGTCCCGATCGACTATCGCCGCGACGGCGAGACGCGGCTCATCACCGTGGACAAGATCATCGACGGCGTCATTACGCCGGTGCGCGGCAAGGCGCGCGGCGACAACGTCATCATCCGCAACAGCGAATACTGGATCGCGCCCGACGTGACGGTGGCCCGCGCCGACAAGTCGCGCTTCCGCGCGTTCGGCCGCAACTGGAACTTTAACGGGCGCTCGGCGGAAATCTGCCAGATCGATTGGGGCAATCAGTAACGGGGCGCGATGGCACGCAAGCGCGGGGCGGGGGGTCGCAGAAGCGGCAGGATCGCGGTGGGCGCGGCCGCGCGCGTCGCCGCTTTTTCGGTTCATGTCTTCACCGCCCTCGGCGCCGCCTGCGCGCTGCTGGCTTTGACCGCCGCCGCCGGCGCGGACTGGGTCGCGATGTTCGGCTGGCTCGGCCTTGCGCTTGTGATCGACGGCGTCGACGGCACGCTTGCCCGCCGCCTCGATGTCGCGGCCACGCTGCCGCGCTGGTCGGGCGAGGCGCTCGACCTGATGGTCGATTTCACCACCTATGTGCTGGTGCCCGCCTATGCGCTGGCGACAAGCGGCGTGCTGCCCGCCGGCCTCGGCGCGCCGCTTGCCGTCGCCATCGTCGTCTCCGGCGCCATCTATTGCGCCGATCGCCAGATGAAGACGGCTGACAATTATTTCACCGGCTTCCCGGTCCTGTGGAACGCGGCGGCGTTTCATCTGTTCGTCGCAAAGCTGCCGCCGGCGGCGGCGGCAATGCTCGTTGTCGCGCTCGTGGTGCTGACGTTCGTGCCGTACCGGACGATTCATCCCCTGCGCGTCAAGCACCTGTTCGGGCTGAACGTGGCGGTCGTTGCGGTTTGGGGCGTGCTCGCGCTGTATGCCCTGTTCCGCAATCTCGACCCGGGACTGCCGGCTGTCTTGGCGTTGAGCCTCGCCGCAGTTTACCTTTTGGGGATCGGAATCATTCCTTCCCGCCGCTGAGCGTCAGCCGGAGTGCCGCATGTTCGAGCTTCTGACCGACCCCAATGCCTGGGCGGCTCTGGTGACCTTGACGGTGCTCGAAATCGTTCTCGGCATCGACAATCTGGTCTTCATCTCGGTGCTGGTGCAGCGGCTCGAAGCCCGGGCCGCGCGCCGCGCCCGCCAGATCGGGCTGTCGCTGGCGCTGATTTTCCGCATCGTGCTGCTGGCGCTGCTGACCTGGATCATGGGGCTGACCGAGCCGCTGTTTGCGATCCTCGGCCGCGCGGTCTCCTGGCGCGATCTGATCCTGATCGCCGGCGGCCTGTTCCTGATCGTCAAGGCGACGCGCGAGATTCACGACGAGGTCGAGGCCCGCCACGCCGGGCGCGGGCCGCTGACGACGGCGGACGCCTTTTACTGGGTGGTCCTGCAACTGATCGCAATCGACCTCGTGTTCTCGCTCGACTCGATCATCACCGCCATCGGCATGGCGCAGGACATCGAAATCATGGTTGCCGCCGTGGTGATCGCCGTGATCGTCATGTATGGCGCCTCGGGTCCGGTCGCCGCCTTCATCCGCTCTCATCCCACGACCAAGATGCTGGCGCTGTCGTTCCTGCTGCTGATCGGCGTGGCGCTGGTGGCGGACGGCTTTGAGTTCCACATCCCGCGCGGCTACATCTATTTCGCGATGGCCTTTGCCGCGGCGGTCGAAGCCTTCAACGTGATCGCGAGCCGCAATCGCCGGCGCCGCCGCGAGATGGAGCGCTCATGAGCGGCCGCGTCCTGCTGGTGACCGGCGGCAGCCGCGGCATCGGGGCGGCGGTGGCGCGGCTGGCGGCGGCCGACGGTTTTGCGGTCGCGGTCAATTACAGGAGCAATGCCGGCGCGGCCGAGGCCGTCGTCAATGCGATCCGCGCGGCGGGTGGACGGGCGGTCGCGGTGCAGGGCGACATGGCGGTCGAGCGCGAGGTCGAGCGGGTGTTCGAGACGGTCGACCGCGAGCTCGGCCGGCTGACCCATCTCGTCTATAACAGCGGCATCACCGGAAAGAATTCGCGCTTCGAGCAGGTCGCCACACAGACGCTTCGCGACGTCGTCGAGCTGAACGTGATGGGGGCGTTCTATGCGGTGCGTGCGGCGATTGCGCGCATCTCGACCAAGCATGGCGGCGCGGGCGGGGCGATGGTACTGCTGTCGTCGGCGGCCGCCACTTTGGGCGCGCCCGGCGAATATGTCTGGTATGCCGCCTCCAAGGGCGCAATCGATTCCATGACGCTTGGGCTCGCGCGTGAACTCGCCGAGGACGGCATTCGCGTCAACGCCGTGGCGCCCGGGCTGGTCGACACCGAGATTCACGCGCCCGGCCGGCTCGCGCGCGTCGCCCCGCTCGTTGCCATGCAGCGGGCAGGCACCGCCGATGAAGTCGCCCGCGCGGTCGTGTTCCTGCTCGCGGACGCCTCGTCCTACACAACCGGCGCCATCCTGCGGGTGGCCGGCGGGCGCTAACCTTGCGTCTTTCGGCTTGCCCCCTATGATCCCGGCGCGGCCTTGCGCGCGGCGCGCCCGTTCCGCCGGGGCGGGTCGCTGCCCAACCGCCCATTGAAGCGCGCCCGCAGTGCGCGCCATCGAACGGGAGATTGAACATGGTCAAGGCAATCCGGGTACACAAGCACGGCGGGCCGGAAGTCCTCACCTGCGAGGACGTCGAAGTCGGTGCGCCCGGGCCCGGACAGCTTCGCGTCAGGCACCACGCCATCGGCGTCAACTACATCGACACCTATTTCCGCATGGGCATGTATCCCTCGCCGGTCGGGATGCCGTTCGTGGCCGGCAACGAGGCCGCCGGCGAAGTCGTCGCGGTCGGTCCGGACGTGAAGGATTTCAAGGCCGGCGATCGCGTCGCCTATGTGGTGGCGCTCGGCGCCTATGCGCAGGAGCGGCTGATGCCGGCCGCGCGCGCCGTCAAAATGCCGGAGGGGATTTCCTACGAGCAGGCGGCCGGCATGATGCTCAAGGGCATGACCGCGCAATATCTGCTCAACCGGACCTTCAAGGTCGGCAAGGGCGCGACCATCCTGATGCATGCCGCGGCCGGCGGCGTCGGGCAGATTCTCTGCCAATGGGCCAGCCATCTCGGCGCCACCGTGATCGGAACCGTCGGCTCCAGGGACAAGGGCGAGCTCGCCCGGGCGGTCGGCTGCCATCACGTGATCTATTATCGCGACGAGGATTTCGCGGCGCGCGTCAAGGAGATCACCGGCGGCAAGCTGTGCGACGTGGTCTATGACGGCATCGGCAAGGCGACGTTCCCGGCCTCGCTCGACTGCATTCGCCCGCTCGGCATGTTTGTCAGCTTCGGCAGCGCCTCCGGCCAGATCGACGCTTTCAACATCAACATCCTGCAGACCAAGGGATCGCTGTTCGCGACCCGGCCGACGCTCAACACCTATGTCGCCAGGCGCGAGGACCTGGTGGCGACCGCGGGCGACCTGTTCAATGTGGTCAGGAGCGGCGCCGTCAAGATTCCGGTCAACCAGAAATACGCGCTCAAGGACGCCGCGAAGGCGCATCAGGACCTGGAGGCGCGCGAAACCACCGGCTCATCGATCCTGATCCCCTAAGGCGGGCGCACGGACGGCGAACGGGCGGCAAACTTGCATTCATCGAACCCATGTGCGGTCTGATAAATTCTGTCTGATAAGTGCCGTCTGATATGGGCCGTCTGACCACCCACATCCTCGACACCGCGGCCGGCCGGCCGGCCGCGGGCGTTGCCGTCGAACTCTACCGGCTCGACGGCGCGCGCACCCTGGCCGGCGGCGCGACCACCAACAGCGACGGCCGGCTCGACGCGCCGCTGCTCGAGGGCACCGCGTT
>WBUW01000226.1 GCA_008933495.1 Pseudorhodoplanes sp. | reverse complement strand
GACCGGTCACGCGCGAGCCTGACCCGCGCATCCGTCGCAAAAAAGAAGAGCCGTCTCAAGATGATGGATTGCCGGGTCAAGCCCGGTAATGACCGTGCGGACAGGTCGAGATCAAACACGCTTGGTATAAGGATTATTTCTCCGGCCGCACCCCGCAGGCAATGTCCGGCAAATCCGGATCGAGCATCGTTGCGCGGCCGTCCTGGCGGTCACACCAGCATGGTGACGGGGGCTTCGATCAGGCGCTTGAAGGCTGCGAGTAGTTCGGCGCCGAGCGCGCCGTCGACGACGCGGTGGTCGCAGGAGAGCGTGACGGTCATCTGGCTGGCGAAGCGGATGCCACCGTCTGCGGTTTCGACCGGGGCGCGGCGGGCGGCGCCGACGGCGAGGATCGTGGCGTGCGGCGGATTGATGATGGCGGCAAATTCGCGCACGCCGTGCATGCCGAGATTGGAGATTGCGCTCGAGCCGCCCTGGTATTCCTCGGGCTTGAGTTTCTTCGCGCGCGCGCGGGCGGCGAGGTCGCGCATCTCGGCGGCGATCGCCGACACCGGCTTGCTGTCGGCCTGACGCAGCACCGGGGTGACCAGGCCGCCCTCGAGCGCGACGGCAACCCCGATATCGGCGCGGGCAAAGCGCAGGATGCGGTCACCCGCCCACACCGCATTGGCCGCCGGCACGCGCACGAGCGCCAGCGCCCAGGCCTTGACGATGAAGTCGGTGAGCGAGAGCCGCAAAGCGGGCGCGCCGTGCCCGTCCCTGGCGGCCGCATTGGCCTCTTCGTGCGCCGCGAGCAGCCGGCCGATCTCGATATCGGCGCTGAGATAGAAGTGCGGGACGGTCTGCTTGGCCTCGATCAGCCGCGCGGCGATGGTGCGGCGCATGGCATCGAGCGGCACTTCGCTGAACGGCACGTCGCGATAGAGCGCCGCAACCTGCGCGGCGCCGGCGCCGCCCGCAATCGCCGGTCCGGGCGCGGGCGCATGCGATTCGACATCGGCCGCGACAATGCGCCCGTGCGGACCGGAGCCGGTGACGCGGGACAGATCAATGCCGCGTTCAGACGCCAGGCGGCGCGCGAGCGGGGTGACGACGATGCCGCCGGCGATCCGCGCCGGTCCGAAATTGCGTTCGGGCGTACGCACCTCGGAGAACAGCTCCATCGGACTGCCCGCCGCCGGTGTTCCGGAGTTCCGCTCATTCCCGCGCAAGCGGGAACCCAGCGCCCGCTCGCCCTGGACCCCCGCGCCGGCGGCGAAGATTGCATCGCAGCCGGCGCGGGATCTCCGCCAGCCGCCTGCGCCGGTGCCGCCGCACCGTCGGCGATCACCCCGACCACCGCCCCGACCGGCGCAACGCCGCCTTCCGGCACGCGGATTTCGGTAAGCCGGCCGGCGCTCGTCGCCGGCACCTCCATCGAGGTCTTGTCGGTCTCGATCTCGAACAGGAGGTCGCCGGGCGCCACCGCCTCGCCCGCGGCCTTGAACCATTTGGTGATCTTGCCTTCGGCCACTGTCTCGCCGAGCTGCGGCATCAGGATGTTCATTCATGTCCCCGCGTTCTGATCCGTCACCCCGAGCCACCGTCGCGCAGCGACGGCCTCGAAGGGCGACGGCCCGGGCCGTTCATCGTTCGAGGCTCCCCGGCTTCCGCCGGGTCGCACCTCGGGATGACGGTGATAGCGCGCGCCATTCCTCACCAGTTCACCGACACATATTGCGTCTCAAGGAACTCCATCAGCCCTTCGTGCGCGCCCTCGCGGCCGATGCCGGACTGTTTCATGCCGCCGAACGGGGCGGCTGGATCGGAGACGAGCCCGCGATTGAGCCCGATCATGCCGAAGTCGAGCTTTTCAGACACGCGCAGGCCGCGCGAAAGATCCCTGGTATAGAGATAGGCGACCAGGCCGTACTCGGTGTCGTTGGCGCGTTTGACCGCCTCGTCTTCCGTCCTGAAGGTCTGGATCGAGGCGACCGGGCCGAAGATTTCCTCGCTCAGCATCTTCGCCGAATCGGGAACATGCGTGAGCACGGTCGCCGGATAGAAGAAGCCCGGCCCCGCCGGCGTCTGGCCGCCGGTCAAGACCTTCGCGCCTTTCCTGACCGCGTCGGCGACCAGCTCGATCACCTTGTCGCGGCCCTCCTTATTGACCAGCGGCCCGAGCGCGACACCCTCGTCGAGGCCGTTGCCCATCTTGAGCGATCCCATCTTCGCGGTGAGTTTTTTCGCGAATTCATCGTGCACCTTCTCGTGCACGTAGAAGCGGTTGGCCGCCGTGCAGGCCTCGCCCATGTTGCGCATCTTGGCGACCATGGCGCCCTCGATCGCCGCATCGATGTCGGCGTCCTCGAACACGATGAAGGGCGCATTGCCGCCGAGCTCCATCGCCGGCTTGATGATGGTGTCGGCGGCTTCCTTCAAGAGCATGCGCCCGACTTCCGTCGAGCCGGTGAAGGAGACCACGCGCACCCGGTTGTCGTGCAGCATGGCGCTCACCACCTTGCCGGACGAGCGCGAGGGAATGACATTGACGACGCCCGCCGGCACGCCGGCCTCCGCCAGCACCGGCATCAGCGCGAGCATGGTCAAGGGCGTATCGGAGGCGGGCTTGAGCACCACCGGGCAGCCGGCGGCGAGCGCCGGCCCGATCTTGCGGGTGGCCATGGCGGCGGGGAAGTTCCACGGCGTCACCAGCACCGCGACGCCGGCCGGCTTGTGCTGCACCACGATGCGCGCCCCCGAAGACGGCGCGCGCGACACCGCCCCGACATTGCGCACCGCCTCCTCCGCGTTCCAGCGGAAGAACTCCGCCGCATAGGCCACCTCGCCGCGCGAATCGGCGAGCGCCTTGCCGTTCTCCACCGTGATCAGCTTGGCGAAGCGCTCGGCGTCGCGCATGATCAGCTCATAGGCCTTGCGCAAAATCTCGCCGCGCTCGCGCGGCTTTCTCGCCGCCCAATCCGCAAACGCGCCCTGCGCCGCCTCGACCGCGGCGATCGCATCCTGTGGCGTCGCGCTCGCAACCGAGGCGACCGTCTTCTCGGTCGCCGGATCGATGACCTCGAAGCGCCCGCCGTCGGACGCCTTGCGCCACTGGCCGCCGATCCACAGGTCGGTCGGAACATTGGCGAGCAGATTGTCGTACATGGCTCGTCCTTAAGTTTAAATACAACCTATGAGGTGGATTGAGTGCACAGGACAATCACCTTTTCGGGGTATGGGAACAGATACACCACCTTAAATCCGTGAAGATCGAATTGCGCGCCTTCGCCCAGCATCAGCTTGCCACTGTTGCTAGTGCGATCTGCAACGAGCAAGAGACGCACATCATCACCGGCGGCTTCTTTGTATCTGCTCAGTTCATTTGCCTTCTCAATAATCGCATCCGCAATAATTTCTTGCGGATTGCGATCCACGAAACCCACCCGATCATTCACGCTGTACCAATTAGGTCTAAGAGCCTTAGTAATGTGTACGCGAAGCGGAGCGCGGAAGGGATGTGTAATGGTCGTATCATGCACAAAATAATAGCAGGTCGACCTTGACGAAAAGTCTTGCGCCAAAAGCGCGGGAACGACCGTCGCCAGGTTGTCGGGCTCCATATTGCCAACGAATTTGACAATCAACGGGATATTCTCAATAGCCTCGTATTCGCGTTGAATTGCCCAAATGGCGCGCTGCGCTCTTGACTCGCTTGCCTTTAACGCAGAGCCGGCATCGTCCTGCCGCCCAACGAAGATTTGAGTGACCTCCAAGCCGAATCGTTGATCGAATTCGGTTACAATGAAATCAGGGTGTTCACGGTTGTCGTCGCCTAGGTCCCAGTTCTTACCCATGAGCCGCGCAGCCTGCTCCGCGAAGAAGCGTTCTCGAGCTTTCTGTAACGGGCGTGTCAAATTACCGACTCACGACGACTACGACTGCATCGACTTTTGTACCGTCTCCACGATTCGCACCGCCGTCGGCAGCACGGCGTCCTCGAGAAGGTCGGCCGCCGGCAGCGGGATGTGCGGGGTCGTGATGCGCACCGGCGGGCCGTCGAGATCGTAGAAGGCCTCGTCGACCACGATCGAGACGATCTCGGCGCCCCAACCGCACAGCCGCGGATTCTCCTCGACCGTGAACAGCCGGTGCGTGCGCGCAACCGAGCCCAGGATCGTCTGCGTATCGAGCGGCACCAGCGAGCGCACATCGATCACCTCGCAGTCGAGGCCGTATTCGGCCTTGAGCCGTTCGGCCGCCTCGAGCGCGCGCGGCACCATCAGCGCCAGCGCCAGGATGGTTGCATCCTTGCCCGGCCGCGCGATCCTGGCCGTGCCGAGCTGATCAACGATCTCACCGTCCGGCACCTCGCCCTTGGTCGCATAAAGCGACTTGTGCTCAAAGAAAATCACCGGATCGGGATCGCGCACCGAAGCAGCCAAAAGCCCGATTACGTCGCGCGGGGTCGAGGGCGCCACCACTTTCAGGCCGGGGATCATCATGCACCAGTTCTCGACGCTCTGGGAGTGCTGCGCGCCAAAGCGCGCGCCCGCCCCGTTGCCGGTGCGCACCACCAGCGGGCACTTGAGCTGGCCATTCGACATGTAGCGGCTCTTGGGAAACTCGTTGGCGACGAAGTCGAAACAGACCGCCAGAAAGTCCGAGAACATGATCTCGGCGATCGGCTTCAAGCCGGTCATCGCCGCGCCCATGGCCGCCCCCAGGATCGCCTGTTCCGAAATCGGCGTGTCGCGCACGCGCAGGGGCCCAAACTGCTCGTAAAGGCCGACCGTCGCCTTGAACACCCCGCCGGCCTTGGCTACGTCCTCGCCCAGGAACACGACATCGGGATCGCGCGCCATTTCCTGCGCAATGGCGCGCACCACCGCGTCGCGATAGGTCAGTTCCGCCATCTTCAGTTTCTCCAGGCGAAGCCGCCGTCGGCATAGACGTCGGCGGCGATGATATCGAGCGGCGGCGGCGGCGCCGCCTTGCAGGTCTCGGTCGCCTCATCGACCAGCCTGCGCACGTCGGCGTCGATGTTCGCAATGGCCTCCTCGCCGATGCCGAACTGCTGAAGCCGCGCGCGGTAGAGCCTGACCGGGTCGCGCTCCTTCCATCGATCGAGCTCGCCCTCGGGCCGGTACTTGGCCGGGTCGGCGCGCGAATGGCCGCTATAGCGGTAGGTCTTGCACTCGATCAGCGAGGGCCCCGCGCCCGCCCGCGCCCGCGCCAGGGCCTTCTGCGCCGCGCGATAGACCTCGTCGGCGTCCTGGCCGTCGACGATCACCGGCTCAAGGCCATAAGCCGACGCGCGATCGGCCGCCGGATGCGCGACCGCCGTCACCTCCCCGATCGGAGTATATTCCATGTACAGATTGTTCTCGCACACGAACACCACCGGCAGCTTCCACACCGAAGCAAAATTGAGCGCCTCGTGGAACGCCCCGATATTGGTCGTGCCGTCGCCGAAGAAGCACACCGACACGTCGCTCTGCCCCTTGTATTGCGCGCGCCAGGCCGCCCCGCAAGCGATCGGCAGATGCGCCCCGATAATGGCATAGGAGCCCATCACCCCGTGCGGGACGGAAGTCAGATGCATCGAGCCGCCCTTGCCGCGCATCAGGCCGTTGTCGCGCCCCATCAGCTCGCCAAGCA
>WBUW01000225.1 GCA_008933495.1 Pseudorhodoplanes sp. | reverse complement strand
ACCAGAACGTGCGTAGCGGCTACCCCGACCACAGCGTAAACTCGGTCTGCCCCTATTGCGGTGTCGGCTGCCAGCTCACCTACCGGATCAAGGACGACAAGCTGCTTTACGTCACCGGCAAGAACGGTCCGGCGAACGAGAACCGGCTGTGCGTGAAGGGCCGTTTCGGCTTCGACTATGTGCACAATCCGCAGCGCCTGACCAAGCCGATGATCCGCAAGGACGGCGTGCCGAAAGTGCCGCACGAAATCATCGATCCGGCCAATCCCTGGACGCATTTCCGCGAAGCGACCTGGGAGGAGGCGCTCGCGCGCGCCGCCGCCGGCCTCAAGAAAATCCGCGATAGCCACGGCTCCAGGGCGCTCGCCGGTTTTGGCTCGGCCAAGTGCTCGAACGAGGAGGCCTATCTGTTCCAGAAGCTGGTGCGCACCGGCTTGCGCACCAACAATGTCGATCACTGCACGCGGCTGTGCCACGCGTCCTCGGTCGCCGCGCTTCTCGAAGGGGTGGGCTCGGGCGCGGTGTCGGCGACCTTCAACGAGGTGAAGAATTCCGACTTCATCATCGTGATCGGGGCCAACCCGACCGAGAACCACCCGGTCGCGGCGACCTATTTCAAGCAGGCCGCCAAGCGCGGCGCCAAGCTCGTGGTCATGGATCCGCGCGGGCAGGCGCTCAAGCGCCACGCCTGGAAGATGATGCAGTTCAAGAACGGCACCGACGTGGCGATGCTCAACGCCATGCTCAACGTGATCGTGACCGAGGGCCTCTACGACCAGCAATATGTGCAGACCTATACCGAGGGCTTCGAGGCGTTCGCCGAGCACATCAAGGACTTCACGCCGGAGGACATGGCGCCGATCTGCGGCATCGATGCCGATACGCTGCGCGAGGTCGCGCGCAGCTATGCACGTGCGGAGAACGCTATCATTTTCTGGGGCATGGGCGTTTCGCAGCACACCCATGGCACCGACAATGCGCGCTGCCTGATCGCGCTTGCCCTCACCACCGGTCAGATCGGCCGTCCTGGCACCGGCCTGCATCCGCTGCGCGGCCAGAACAACGTGCAGGGCGCCTCCGACGCCGGTCTCATTCCGATGTTCTTTCCCGATTACAGGTCGGTGGAAAGCGAGGAAATCCGCACCCGCTACGAGCTGGCCTGGGGCACGAAGCTCGATCCCAAGCGTGGTCTCACCGTCGTGGAGATCATGGACGCGATCCATGCCGGCACGATCAGGGGCATGTACATCATGGGTGAGAATCCCGCGATGTCCGATCCCGACCTCAATCACGCGCGCCAGGCGCTCGCCCATCTCGAACATCTCGTGGTGCAGGACATCTTCCTGACCGAGACCGCGGTCTATGCCGACGTGGTGCTGCCCTCGTCGGCCTGGCCGGAAAAGGACGGCACGGTCACCAACACCAACCGGCAGGTCCAGATGGGCCGCGCCGCGCTTCCCTTGCCGGGCAATGCGAAGCCGGACTGGTGGATCACGACCGAGATCGCCAAACGCATCGGGCTGAGCTGGACCTACGGACATCCGCGCGACGTTTTTGCCGAGATGACGACATTGATGCCCTCGCTCGCCAACATCACCTGGCAGCGCCTCGAACGCGAGGATGCGGTGACCTATCCGTGCGATGCGCCCGACAAGCCCGGCCGCGATGTCGTTTTCGACAAGGGCTTCCCGCGTCCGGGCGGCTTCGGCAAGCTGGTGGCGGCGAAACTCACGCCCCCCGACGAGACGCCCGACCACGAGTATCCGTTCATTCTGACCACCGGCCGCCAGCTCGAACACTGGCACACCGGCGCGATGACGCGGCGCGCGAGCGTGCTCGACGCGATCGAGCCGTCGCCGGTGGCCTGCGTGTCGCGCGGCACGATTGCCAGGCTTGGAGTCAGTCCGGGCGACCGGCTGCGGGTAACGACCCGGCGCGGCACCGTTGAATTGCAGGCGCGCCAGGACGATGCCGTGCCGGATGGCGTGGTCTTCATTCCGTTCGCCTATCAGGAAGCGGCAGCGAATCTGCTCACCAACCCGGCGCTCGATCCGTTCGGGAAGATTCCGGAGTTCAAGTTCTGCGCGGCGAAGGTCGAACCGGTCGCGGATGTTCCGCGCGCGGCGGCCGAATAGGGCATCCGGCTCCGGCGACAAAAGGCCCCGCGCACAGGCGCGGGGCCTCTTTGTGCGGGCGCCGGACGTCAGCGCCGGTAAACCCGTGCGTTGGCGCGCTCGGCGGCTCGATAGCCGACATATTGACCATTCACGCAGCCGGACGGTGCGGCGACGAACGGACTGAACAGCGCGCGGAATCCCTTGCAGGGCTGAGTTGCGGCATCGATCAGCGCAATCGTGCCGATGCCCGCGACAAGGCCGGTCGTCGCCGCACCGCCGGCGGATGCCGGAAGCGAGGAGGCGAACGCGCCGCTTCCGTACCAGCCATGATAGAGGCCGAGGCCGACTGCGGCGCCGACCGCTGCCCCCGCCAGCGGAACGGCCGGGTGCGCGACCGGCTCGCGGTCGAACGATTGCGCAAGCGCGGTGCCCGGGAAGGCCAGTGCTGCGGCGATCGGCAATGCAAATAAGGTTCTACGCATATCCTGCTCCTGTTCCGATGGCCCGCCAGCCGAGTGGTTTGAACGCCTCCCGCGTGGATGCGTTCCGGCGCGCGCGCGTCGGATGGTTGATCATTGGTTGATGATTGCGTGGCGATCGGTTGGAGATCGTGTGGCGTCAATATGCCCGCGCGTCTTGCGGTCCGGAATGGGAAGTGCCGTGCGGCGCATTTTGTCTGAGCATGAACGCCCCGTGCACCGGACCCGGGATGGCGCCGCCCATGATCGGGCCGCCGCCGGCGAATCGAGGACATGTCGCGCCTTCATGGTCACGGCGGGCGCGGTCTTGATCGCCGGATCGGTAAGGTGCCAATAGACCGGGTCGTGACCGGCATGCCGCGCGAGCGCCGGAAGGCCGCCGGCCGGGGTAGCGGGCGCGGCGGGCGGGTCGCGGCGGGAAATCATGCGGCCGCGTCTTGCGGTGGCATGTCCGTCAACCGCGCGGCGCGGTCTATATTCCAGGACCTTGGCTTGCCCGCATGTCTATGACATGTAGCGGGCGGCAAGACGGAGAAGGACCATCGATGACCATTGAAACAGCCGAAAATGGCCGCTTTTCGGGCGGGATGCTGCCCGGCGCCGTGCGTCACGACTGGACGCGGGCGGAGGTTGCCGCGCTGTTCACCTTGCCGTTCCCGGACCTGCTTTACCAGGCGCAGACCGTCCATCGCGCCTTCTTCGATCCCTGCGAGGTGCAGGTCTCGACCCTGCTCTCGATCAAGACCGGGGGCTGCCCGGAAGATTGCGCCTATTGCCCACAGAGCGCCAAATACGACACCGGCGTTACGGCCGAAAAGCTCATGAATGTCGACGCCGTGCTCGAAGCGGCACGCGCCGCTAAGGCCGCAGGCGCCCGCCGCTTCTGCATGGGCGCGGCCTGGCGCGAGCCGAAGGACCGTGATCTCGACAAGGTCTGCACCATGATCGAGGGCGTGCGCGCGCTCGGCCTTGAGACCTGCGTCACGCTCGGCATGTTGACCCGCGTGCAGGCGCAGCGGCTCAAGCGAGCCGGCCTCGATTACTACAACCACAATCTCGATACCTCGCCGGAATTCTACGGCAACATCATTACGACCCGCACCTACCAGGACCGGCTCGATACGCTCGCTTATGTGCGCGACGCCGGCATTCATGTGTGCTGCGGCGGCATCGTCGGGATGGGGGAGAGCGCCGAGGATCGGATCGGCATGATCGCGACGCTGGCGAGCCTGCCCGTGCATCCGGAAAGCGTGCCGATCAATATGCTGGTGCAGGTCGCGGGCACGCCGCTCGCCGGCGCCGGCGTGCTCGATCCATTCGATTTCGTGCGCACCGTCGCCGCCGCCCGCATCGCCATGCCGCGCTCGCTGGTCCGCCTCTCCGCCGGGCGCGAGGACATGCGCGACGAAATGCAGGCGCTGTGTTTCCTCGCCGGAGCGAATTCGATTTTCTACGGGCCGAAGCTTCTGACCACGCCCAACCCCGCCGCCGACCGCGACCGGCAATTGATGGACCGTCTCGGCCTGCGGCCGATGGAGTGACGGGGAATCGCGTGCCGGCGCCGCCCGACTGGTATGCCACCGGCCTGCCGCATATCTGGCTGCCCTATGCGCAGATGAAGACGGCGCTGCCGCCGCTGCCGGTGGTGCGCACGCACGATACGCGCATCCACCTCGCCGATGGCCGCGAACTGGTCGACGGCATCGCCTCGTGGTGGACCGCCTGCCACGGCTACAATCATCCGCATATCCGGCAGGCCGTGCAGGATCAGCTCGCGGTCCTGCCGCACGTCATGTTCGGCGGGCTCGTGCACGAACAGGCTTTGCGGCTGGCGCGGCGGCTCGTGGCGCTGCTGCCGGACGATCTGGAGCGGGTGTTCTTTGCCGACTCAGGTTCGGTCGCGGTCGAGGTGGCGCTGAAGATGGCGACGCAATTCTGGCTCAACAAGGGTCAGCGCCGCCGCCGCTTTGTCTGCTTTGAAGGCGGCTACCACGGCGACACGCTCGCAACCATGGCGGTTTCCGATCTCGATGTCGGGATGCACGACATGTTCAAAGGCCTTTTGCCCGAACATCTTTGCGTGCCCTTGCCGCGCGACGCGGACGGCGAAGCCGTTCTCGCGCAAGTGCTGGAACGTCATGCCGGGGACATTGCCGGCATCGTGGTCGAGCCGCTGGTGCAGGGGGCAGGCGGCATGCTGTTCCACGAGACCGAAGTCTTGCGGCGCCTGCGCGCGGCCGCCGACCGCTTCGACCTTCTCCTGATTTTCGACGAGATATTCACCGGGTTCGGCCGCACCGGCGCAATGTTTGCCTGCGCGAGTGCCGGCGTCAGGCCGGATATCGTTACGCTGTCCAAGGCGCTGACCGGCGGCACACTGCCGCTTGCGGCGACGGTCGCGCGTCGCAAGGTGTTCGATGCGTTCTGGTCGGACGACCCGATGCACGCGCTGATGCACGGTCCGACCTATATGGCGAACGCGCTTGCCTGCGCCGCCGCCAATGCCTCGCTCGATCTGTTCGAGCGTGAGCCGCGCGTCGCACAGGCGGGACGGCTGGAAGAGCTTCTGATGCAAGGACTCGCGCCGTGCCGTGACCTGCCGGGCGTGCGCAACGTGCGGGTGCGCGGCGCAATCGGCGTGGTCGAGCTTGAAACCGCGCCCGATCTCAATGCGCTGCGCCGGCGATTTGTCGAGGCGGGCGCGTTCGTGCGCCCGTTCGGCCGAACGGTCTATCTCACGCCGGCCCTGACCATCGGCGAAGAGGACCTTGCGCGCTTGACCGGCGCGGTTCTGCAGGTGCTGCGCGAACCGCGTTAAAGACCAAGCACCGCCGCGATCGGAGCAACAAAGCGATCGCTGTTCCCGTCATCCACGATATACGGAAGCGGGCAGACCGGCACGCCGCGCGCAAAGCGCGCAATTGTCGCGCGCGTCTCCTCGGCGCCGACGCTGCTCCCGCGGGTTTCGTTCAGCACGATCGCCTGCACCGCGCAATTGCGGCGCGACAGCGCATCGAGCGCGGTCAGCGCGTGGCTGATGGTGCCGAGATAGGTGCCGGCCAAGAGCACGCTTGGAATCGCAAGTGCTTCGATCCAGTCGAGCACCG
>WBUW01000556.1 GCA_008933495.1 Pseudorhodoplanes sp. | reverse complement strand
CGGCAGCGTTTCGGATAACGCTCAGCGCTCCGCGCGGCGCAGCACCTCCATCAGTTCGGCAATCTTGCGCCGCTGGTCGGCGCGATCGCCCGAGGCGATCGCGCCCTCGACGCAATGGGCGACGTGGTCGCGCAAGACCTCCTCGCCGACGCGGCGCAGCGCGGCGCGCACCGCCGCAATCTGCGTGATGATGTCGATGCAATAGCGGTCCTCCTCGACCATGCGCACGAGACCGCGCACCTGGCCTTCGATCCGCTGAAGCCTTTTTTGCACCTGGGCCTTGGCTTGCTTGTGCATGGCGGCTATATACCCCCCTAGGGTATTATCCGCAAGCCACGCCGCGAGGTTTCCGATGAGCGCTCCCTCCGATTCGCACAAAGGCCATTGCTGTCAGGCGCACCATGGCGATCACGACGGCCAGCATGCGCACGCGGGCTCCGGCACGGTTCTCGATCCCGTCTGCGGCATGAGCGTCGATCCGCACACGGCGAAGCACCGCTACGACTACAAGGGACACACATATTATTTCTGCGCCGCCGCCTGCCGCACGAAGTTCGCCGCAAATCCGCAGAAATACCTGGCGCCGGAGGCGCGCGCAGCCGAGCCGGTCCCGGAAGGCGCGATCTATACCTGCCCGATGCATCCGGAAATCCGCCAGCCGGGACCGGGCGCCTGCCCGATCTGCGGCATGGCGCTGGAGCCGGAAATCGCGACCGCGGAGAGCGGTCCCAATCCCGAGCTTGCCGACATGACGCGGCGGTTCTGGATCGGGCTCGTGCTGACGGCGCCGGTCCTGGTGCTGGAAATGGGAAGTCACATTGTCGGCGGACACGGGCTGCTGCCGCAACAGCTTTCCAACTGGATTCAGTTTGCGCTGGCGACCCCGGTCGTGCTGTGGGCCGGCTGGCCGTTCTTCGAACGCGGCTGGCAGTCGCTCCTCACCCGCAACCTCAACATGTTCACCCTGATCGCGATCGGCACCGGCGTCGCCTATCTCTATAGCGTCGTGGCGACCGTCCTGCCCGATGTCTTTCCGGCCGCCTTCCGCGGCCACGACGGAGCGGTCGCGGTGTATTTCGAGGCCGCCGCGGTCATCACCGTTCTCGTGCTGCTCGGCCAGGTGCTGGAATTGCGCGCGCGGGAGGCGACCTCCGGCGCGATCAAGGCACTGCTCGGGCTTGCGCCCATGACCGCGCGCCGCCTCGCCGGCGACGGCCAGGACGCGCACGAGGAGGA
>WBUW01000224.1 GCA_008933495.1 Pseudorhodoplanes sp. | reverse complement strand
AAGAAGATCGACTTCTCGCACAACCCGTTCTCGATGCCGAACATGCCGGTCGAGGATTTCCTCAAGCTCGACGCGGGCGACCACGATACCCTGCTGGCGCTGAAGGCGATCCAGTACGACATCGTCTGCAACGGCATCGAATTGTCGTCGGGGGCGATCCGCAACCATCGCCCGGAAGTGATGAAGAAGGCGTTCGCCATCGCCGGCTACGGCGAGGACGTGCTGGAACAGAAGTTCGGCGGCATGTTGCGCGCGCTCTCGCTCGGCGCGCCGCCGCACGGCGGCATTGCGCCGGGCATCGACCGCATCGTCATGCTCTTGTGCGGCGAGGAAAACCTGCGCGAAGTCGTGCTGTTCCCGATGAACCAGCGCGCCGAGGACCTGCTGATGGGGGCGCCGTCGGACGCGACGCCCAAGCAGTTGCGCGAGCTGCACATCAGACTGAATTTACCGCAGAACTGATGACCTCGCCGGCGGCCGTGTCATGACCTATGTCCCGCCGCCGTTCCTGCCGCGCCTCGCAAGCCGGCTGCGCAAGCCCTATGTCGACTGGCGGCATCGCCTGCGGCTCGCGCGCGACGGGCGCGAAATCTTCGATCGCTGCCGTTATTTCGGCGCCGATTTCATCGTGCGCCTTGACGACCATATCGGCTACGAGATGGCGATCGGTATTTTCGAGTGGGTGCAGCTCGATCGTCTGGTCAGGACCTGCGCGCGCATCCGCCCCGACGCCTTTCTCGATATCGGCGCCCATTCCGGCCTCTATGCCTGCGTCGTCGGGCGGCGCGGGCTCGCCCCGCGCCTGATCGCCTTCGAGCCCGACCGCCGCACGCTCGTGCACCTGAAGGCCAACCTGCTGATCAACGACCTGCTCGCGGATGTGGAGCTGCACGAGGCCGCGGTCGGCGCCGCAAAGGGCAGCGCCGAATTCGTGCAGGGCGGTGACGACAATCGCGGCCAGTCGCGCATCGAGCCCGGGCATCCGGAAGCCTACACGGTGCCGGTGGCCGCCATCGATGATCTGGTTGCGATCGAGGACGCGACGCTTGCGATCAAGATGGATGTCGAGGGTTTCGAGATGGAGGCACTCGCGGGCGGGGAGCGGCTGTTTCGCCGCAACCGCGGCTATGCCCAGATCGAGGCCTATGACGGGCGCGACGCGCAGGTCATCCCGCGCATGCAGGAATTCGGCTGGCGGCTTGCCGACCGGCTCGATATCGACTTTCTTTTCGAGAAGAACTGAACGGGCGCGGCGTAACGCCGGGGACCGGGAGGAAGAGACCCATGCCATCGGTCATGTCGAATCTGTCCGACGATCTGCGCGCCTCGGCGCTGGCGTTTCATCGCAGCCCGAAACCCGGCAAGATCGAAATCCAGGCCACCAAGCCGCTCGGCAACCAGCACGACCTCGCGCTCGCCTATTCGCCGGGCGTGGCGGCGGCCTGCGAGGCGATTGCGGCGGAGCCTTCCGAAGCCGCCGAACTGACCGCGCGGCAGAATCTCGTGGCGGTGGTCTCGAACGGAACGGCGGTGCTGGGCCTCGGCAATATCGGTCCGCTCGCCGCCAAGCCGGTCATGGAAGGCAAGGCCGTGCTGTTCAAGAAGTTCGCCGGCATCGACGTGTTCGATGTCGAGATCGACGCGGCGACGGTGGAGCGCATGGTGGAAGTCATCTCCGCGCTCGAGCCGACCTTCGGCGGCATCAATCTGGAAGACATCAAGGCGCCGGAATGTTTCGAGGTCGAGGCGCGCCTGAAGGAGCGCATGAACATCCCGGTGTTCCATGACGACCAGCACGGCACCGCGATCATCGTGGCGGCGGCGGTGCAGAACGCGCTGTTCCTGACCGGCAAGTCGATCGAGTGCGTCAAGATCGTCACCTCGGGCGCCGGCGCCGCCGCGCTCGCCTGCCTCAACCTGCTGGTGACGCTTGGCGCCCGGCGCGAAAACATCTGGGTCAGCGATCTCGAAGGCGTCGTCTACAAGGGCCGCGAGAAACTCATGGATCGCTGGAAGGATGTCTATGCGCAGGATACCAAGGCGCGCGCGCTCGGCGACATCATCGAAGGCGCCGACATTTTCCTGGGCGTGTCGGCCGGCGGGGTGCTCAAAGGCGAGATGGTCAAGCGCATGGCCGATCGTCCGCTGATCATGGCGCTCGCCAACCCGGTGCCGGAAATCATGCCCGAGGAGGCAATCGCCGCGCGTCCCGATGCGCTGATCTGCACCGGGCGCTCCGACTATCCCAACCAGGTCAACAATGTCCTCTGCTTTCCTTATATTTTCCGCGGCGCGCTCGACGTGGCGGCGACCACGATCAACGAGGACATGAAGCGGGCGGCGGTGGAGGCGATCGCGGCGTTGGCGCGCGAGGCGCCGTCCGACGTCGCCGCCCGCGCCTATGGCGGCGAAGCGCGCACCTTCGGCCCGGGTTCGCTCATCCCCAATCCGTTCGATCCGCGCCTCATCCTGCGCATCGCCCCGGCCGTGGCGCGCGCGGCGATCAAGTCGGGCGTCGCCACCCGCCCGATCGTCGATTTCGATGCCTATCTCGAACGGCTCGACCGCTTCGTCTTCCGTTCCGGTTTCATCATGAAGCCGGTCTTCACCAGCGCGAAAGCCGATCCCAGGCGCGTGATCTATGCCGAGGGCGAGGACGAACGCGTGCTGCGCGCAACCCAGGTCGTGGTCGAGGAGGGGCTGGCGCAGCCGGTGCTGATCGGCCGTCCGGCCGTGATCGAAGCCCGGCTCGAACGCTACGGCCTGTCGATCCGTCCCGGCCGCGACTTCGCGCTGATCAATCCGGAGGACGATCCGCGCTACCGCGATTTCGTCAGCACCTATGTCGAGGCCGCCGGCCGGCGCGGCATCACCCCGCACGCCGCGCGCACCATCGTGCGCACCAACGCGACTGTGATCGCCGCGCTTGCGGTGCGGCTCGGCATTGCGGATGCGATGATTTGCGGGCTGGAAGGCCGCTACATGGCGCACCTGAACAATATCCGCGACATTGTCGGGCTTGCGCCGGGCGTGCGCGAATTCGCCGCGCTCTCGCTGCTGATCACCGCCAAGGGCGCCTATTTTCTCGCCGACACCCAGGTCACGCCCGAGCCGAATGCGGAGGAGATCGCCGAGATGGCGGTGCTGGCCGCCGCGCATGTGCGCCGTTTCGGCCTGACGCCGAAAATCGCCATGCTGTCGCATTCGAATTTCGGTTCCTATGATACCGCGTCCGCGCGCAAGATGCGCGAGGCGGTCGAGCGGTTGGGCGCGCTGCATCCCGCGATCGAAGTGGACGGCGAGATGCACGGCGACGCGGCGATTTCACCCGCCGAGCGCGAGCGCATCTTTCCGCACGCCCGCCTGCGCGGAGAGGCCAACGTCCTGATCATGCCCAATCTCGACGCCGCCAATATTTCCTACCAGATGATCAAGGTGCTGGCGGATGCGCTCGCGGTCGGCCCGATCCTGATCGGCGCCGCGCGGCCGGCGCATATCCTCACCCCGTCGGCGACCGCGCGCGGGGTGATCAACCTGACCGCGATTGCGGTGGTGGAGGCGCAGTCGGGCGGATGAGGGAGTCCGTTTTCTCGGCGCGCGTCCAGAATTTATCGAAGTCGGCAGGCCCGGCCGCATGTTTGTGGTGCGGCCAGAGCTCGATTGTTTCTCGCCAATGCGCCTCCTCGCCAACATACATGATGTTGGCGACGTACTTGAAGAATGAGCGGCGGCGATCATCGTCATCAAAATCGCCTTCGCGCTCCTTCGTGAAGTGGATTCCGGCATTGAGAATGTCCCGGAGCTCGGCCACGTAATTGAGTTCGACGTGGGTCTTGCTTCTCTGCTTGCCCTCCCAGTGCAATCTGAATTCGGGACGCGAACACAATTCCAGCATCCAGATCATCCAGCTTCCGAATACCTCCGGCTCCATGATTTTCTGTTTGCGGAAGCGGCAGGCGATTTCGAACAGATTCAGCGTCTGGCAGATGTGCTGGGTGAGACGGTAATCGAGCAGATCCAGTTCGATATCGGACAAGCCTTTGCGCGGCCCGACTTCGGCCAGGGTGCTGAGCCATAACGGCTCGACGAGTTCGGGATGTTCGCACTCGAATCTGAATAGCTGCACCGATTCCAGTTCCAGCGTCTGGTAGATCTGCTGGCGGGAGGTCTTTTCGGACTCCCTGGCATTGTGCGTGTTGGTGACGATGACCATCGTCGCGGCGATGATGATGCCGGCCATCTGCGCAAAGGTGCTGACATATTGCGCGAAGCTCTCGTGCCGCAACGTTGCGATTTCGAGCCGCACCAGGCTGCTTCCGCGCCACAGGATCAGCAGCAGCAATGCCGTCAGCAACCAATAGACCGTCCACAGCAATACCGCGTACCGTATGCGATCATCGTTCCAGACATCGCGAACGATTGAAAAATAGAACACGACGCTGAGGAACATCGTCCCGATCAGGATGCCGCTCGGCCCGTAGGGATCGGATGTCTGCGCAAGCGCGTGCGCGCCGGTCAATCCCAACCAGATCAGCGCAAGGAACCCGAGCGTTGCCCAGATGTTCCTTTTTGGACGGTCGCGGCGCAGATACAGGATGTAAGCAATAAACAATGTCGCCATGAGCGATGCGATTTCGAGCGCGTAGATGAGCCCTTCGGCGATCAGGCGGGGATCGATCTCGTGTACGGACGATTCGACAGACATCGGCTTAAATTCCATCAGCAGGCGGGTGAAACTTTTTCTAATGAAAAAAGACTGGCAGCGAAACAGCCTTTTGCCCAAGCCAAAGCGATGCTCGGCGCACCGTTAGGTCTCCCGCATCATGACGACCGAAATCATCCTGAAGCCGAGCCGCTCGAACAGATGATGGGCGGATTCATTGCCGATACCGCTTTCGAGAAACTGGCGGCGGATGCCGGCCGCCTCCATCTGGGCGAAAATCCAGCGCATGATCTGCTCGCCGAGCCCGCCGCCACGCCGGCTGTTGTCCACGACAATGTCCTCGATGATGCCGTAAGGCACCGCGGCGTCATGCGACAGCGTCACGAAGGCGAGGCCGACCAGCATGCCGCCGTCATGCGCCTCGACGATTCCCTTCCAGTCCTGCCCGGCGGGAAACCGCTCGCGCGGCTCTTTCAGCCGCTCAGCGATCTCGTGAAAGAAGACATCCTCGACGTCGGTGACCCATTCGCCCGCGCGCACCGCCCGCGGCCCCTGCAATTCGGAGTGCGAGATATAGGCCGCCGAAATATTGTCCTGGAACAGGCGGGCGAGGCTCTTGGCGTCGGACCGGGCGTCGGCGATCGAGATTTTCATCGGCGGGGCAGCTCGCTGGGAGGGATGCATCAGGGCAGCGCCGGACAATAATGCGTCACGCCGCGGCAACACAACAGCGTCACTGCCGCGCCGGTGTTGATGGTGTTTTCGGCGCGCCGGCCGGTGGCGACTATTCCGTCCAGAACGGCCTGGCCGCTTCCATCGCGGCCTCGCGGCGGCTGACGCCGATGTCGGCGAGCAGGCGGTCGTCGAGGCGCGCCAGCGCCCGGCGCTGACGTGCCCGCGCGCGGCGGGCTTCGATCCATCGCCAGGCGCTGACAGCGAGCCGGGCGAGTGCGCGCACCGCCTGCCCGCCGCCGCCATGCTTGTCGCCGGCCGCTTTGGCGGGCACAAGCGGGTTCGGTCCGATCATCTGCACTGCTGCCTTGTTTTGCGGAGGACCTCGTTGCCGACGGGTCTATTCCGCAA
>WBUW01000223.1 GCA_008933495.1 Pseudorhodoplanes sp. | reverse complement strand
CTATCGATCGGGGCCATGCCGTCGGTCGTCTTCAGCGCGCCCTTGCGCCGGTAATAGGCCGACAGCGGGGCGGTCTGAGCGTGATAGGCGATAAGCCGCTTCCTGAGCGATTCGGGATTGTCGTCGGGGCGCACCGGTTCCCCGCGCGCATGCATTTCGGCGACCCGCTTCTCGATCCGGCTGATCAGGATACCGTCATCGACCTTAAGCTCGATCACCGCGTCGAGCCTGAGACCGCGCTCGGCCAGAAGCCGGTCGAGCGCCTCCGCCTGCGGAACCGTGCGCGGGAACCCGTCGAGGATGAAGCCGTTCCTGGCATCGGGCAGGGCGACGCGGTCGGCGATGATCGCGACCACGACATCGTCCGGCACCAGTTCGCCGCGCGCCATGATGTCCTTGGCGCGCAGGCCGACCGGCGTGCCGGCGGCCACCGCCGCGCGCAGCATGTCGCCGGTCGACAATTGCACGATGCCATAGCGGGTCACCAGGCGCTGGGCCTGCGTGCCTTTGCCGGCACCGGGCGGTCCAAGCAGCACCAGTCTCATCGCATCGGCCCCCGCAATTTCGAGCGCTTGATCAGGCCCTCATACTGATGCGCCAGCAGATGGCCCTGGACCTGCGCCACCGTATCCATGGTCACGCTCACCACGATCAGGAGCGAGGTGCCGCCGAAATAGAACGGCACCGCCGCATAGGAAATCAGGATTTCCGGGATGAGGCAGACGATCGACAGATAGATCGCCCCGACCACCGTGATGCGGCTCAGCACATAGTCGATATATTCGGCCGTGCGCTCGCCGGGACGGATGCCCGGGATGAAGCCGCCGTGCTTCTTCAGGTTGTCCGCGGTCTCGGTCGGATTGAGCACGATCGCGGTATAGAAGAACGCGAAGAACACGATCAGCGCGATATAGAGCACAAGGAACAGCGGACGGCCGTGCGACAGCTCGGTCGTGATGGTGGTGAGCCAGCCCGGGCCCTGCCCGGCATTGAAGTTGGCGACCGTGGTCGGCAACAGCAGCAGCGAGGAGGCAAAGATCGGCGGAATGACGCCGGAGGTGTTGAGCTTGAGCGGCAGGTGCGAGGACTGGCCCTCGAACATGCGGTTGCCGACCTGACGCTTGGGATACTGGATCAGGAGGCGGCGCTGGGCGCGCTCCATGAACACGATGAAGGCGATCACCACCACCGCCATGACCAGCACGACCAGGATCAGCCCGGTCGACAGCGCGCCCTGGCGGCCGAGCTCCAGCGTGCCGGCGATGGCCGAGGGCAGCTCGGCGACGATGCCGGCCATGATGATCAGCGAAATGCCGTTGCCGATGCCGCGCGCGGTGATCTGCTCGCCGAGCCACATCAGGAACATGGTGCCGCCGGTCAGCGTGATGACCGTCGAGATGCGGAAGAACATGCCCGGCTCGGAAATCACATTGCCGGCGCCTTCCAGGCCGACGGCGATGCCATAGGCCTGGAACGCCGCCAGCAGGACGGTGAGATAGCGCGTGTACTGGTTGATGGTCTTGCGGCCCGCCTCGCCCTCTTTCTTGAGCGCTTCGAGCGTCGGCGACACCGTCGTCATCAACTGGATGATGATCGAGGCGGAGATGTAGGGCATGATGTTCAGCGCAAAGATCGCCATGCGCTGGATGCCGCCGCCGGCGAACATGTTGAACATGCCGAGAATGCCGCCGGCCTGGGTGCGGAAAATCTGTTCCCAGGCCGAGGGGTCGATGCCGGGCAGCGGAATATAGGTGCCGAGCCGGTAAACCAGGAGCGCCCCGAGCGTGAACCAGATGCGCTTCTTCAGTTCTTCGGCCTTGGCGAAAGCCGAAAAATTGAGGTTTGCCGCCAGTTGTTCCGCTGCGGAGACCATGATTTCCTCCTGCCGCCGTTAGCCCCGAGGCCGTGAAGGCTTCATATAAGGCTCACCCGGCGTCCTTGCTTGCGGATTTTGCCGGCTTCTCGGGCTTGTTATCGGCCTTGGCCTTCTCGGCCTTGCCTTCGGCCTTCGGCGCGGGCTCCATCACTTTCGGCTTGTCGAGACCGGCGGCAAAACGCGCGTTCTTGCCCTTGGGCTCGGCCGGCGCCGCTCTGGCGGGGGCGAGGATTTTCACCGCCCCGCCCGCCTTCTCGACCGCGGCGACCGCGGACCGGGAGGCGCGCCAGACCGAGAACTCGGCCTTGGCCTTGATCTCGCCGCCGCCGAGCAGCTTCACGCCCGCCTTTTCACGGCGCAGCAGGCCGGCTTTGACGAGCGCGGCGACGTCGATCGGCGCCCGGGCGTCGAGCGTGCCGGCGTCGATCGCCTTCTGCACGTCGCCGACATTGATCTCGTTGAAAGTTGCAGCAAACGCGGTGTTGCGGAAGCCGCGCTTGGGCAGCCGGCGGTGCAGCGGCATCTGGCCGCCTTCGAAACCCTTGATGCGCACGCCCGAGCGCGCGGTCTGGCCCTTGCCGCCGCGGCCGCCGGTCTTGCCGCAGCCCGAGCCGATGCCGCGCCCGATGCGCACGCGCTTCTTGCGCGCGCCCGGATTGTCCGCGATCTGGTTAAGCTTCATCGTTGCGTCCTCACCTCTCGCTGGTCATGCCCGGGCCCGACCCGGGTATCCATCTTTCGCACAACGATGGACTGCCGGGGCAGGCCCGGCCATGACGAATTCGTCCTTCACCGGCCCTCGCCCACGACGCGGACGAGATGGGCGACCTTGGCGATCATGCCGCGCGTCGCCGGCGTGTCGGGCAGATCCCGCACCCGGCCGATCTTGTTCAGTCCGAGACCGATCAGCGTCTTGCGCTGGTCGAAATGGCGGCGGATCGGGCTGCCGATCTGCTCGACCTTGATGGTTTTGGTGTTCGCCATGGCGGGCCTGCTCTTCCTGCGCTTGCTCAGTCGGCCGCGGCTTCGGCCTCGCCGCCTTCGCGGCGGCGCGATTGCAGCGTGGAGACCTTGATGCTGCGGCGGGCGGCGACGGTGCGCGGCGAATCCTGGCGCTTGAGGGCGTCGAAGGTCGCGCGCACCATGTTGTAGGGATTGGACGAGCCGAGCGACTTGGCCACCACGTCCTGCATGCCGAGGGTGTCGAACACCGCGCGCATCGGGCCGCCGGCGATGATGCCGGTGCCGGGAGGGGCGGCGCGCAGGTGCACCTTGCCGGCGCCGTGCCGGCCGTACACGTCATGATGCAGCGTGCGGCCCTCGCGCAGCGGCACCCGCGTCAGGTTGCGCTTGGCGGCGTCGGTTGCCTTGCGGATCGCCTCGGGCACTTCGCGCGCCTTGCCGTGGCCGAAGCCGACGCGGCCCTTCTGGTCGCCGACGACCACAAGCGCGGCAAAGCCGAAGCGCCGGCCGCCCTTGACCACCTTGGCGACGCGGTTGATGTGGACGAGCTTGTCGACAAATTCGCTGTCGCGCTCTTCCCGCTCGCCGCTGCGTTCGCGTCTGGGTTCTCGTGCCATGTGTTTCGTTCCTTCGGGCGTTTGCGGCCCTGATCCTCTTCGCCCGTCTAGAAATTCAGCCCGCCTTCGCGCGCGGCGTCCGCCAGCGCCTTGATGCGGCCGTGAAAGAGAAAGCGGCCGCGGTCGAACACAACGTCCTTGACGCCCTTGGCGACCGCGCGCTCGGCCAGCAACTTGCCGACCGCCCTGGCCGCCGCGATATTGGCGCCCGAGGTGCCGCGCAAATCCTTTTCGAGCGAGGAGGCGCTCGCCAGGGTCACGCCCTTCACGTCGTCGATGACCTGCGCGTAGATATGCATCGAGGAGCGATGCACCGACAGCCGCTTGCGGCCGCGCGCCGCCGCCTTGACGGCGCGCCGCACGCGCGCCTTGCGCCGCTCGGTCGGATTCCTGAACTTCGCCATCGCGCGCTCCGTTACTTCTTCTTGCCTTCCTTGCGGAAGATGTATTCGCCTTCGTACTTCACGCCCTTGCCCTTGTACGGCTCGGGCGGACGGAATTCGCGGATTTCCGCCGCCACCTGCCCGACCTTCTTGCGGTCGATGCCCGACACCACGACCTCGGTCGGCTTGGGCGTCGCCACCGCGATCCCCTCGGGGATCGGATAGACGACATCGTGGCTGTAGCCGAGCGACAGTTGCAGGTTCTTGCCCTGCACGGCGGCGCGGTAGCCGACGCCGGTGATTTCGAGCTTGCGCTCGAACCCCTTGGTGACGCCGGTCATCAGGTTGTTCACCAGCGTGCGCGCGGTGCCCCACATCGATTTGGCGCGCGGGCTCTCGTTGCGCTTGGCGATCTGCAGCGCATTGCCGTCGAGCCTGGCCGACAGCGACTCGTCAAGAACGAGCGACAGCGCGCCCTTCGGGCCCTTCACGCTGATCGTCTGGCCCTGCACATTGGCGGTGACGCCGGAGGGGACCGTGACTGCTTTTTTGCCGATGCGCGACATGATCAGAACACCGTCAACAGGACCTCGCCGCCGACATTGGCGTCGCGAGCGGCATGGTCGGCCATGACGCCCTTGGGCGTCGACATGATGGCGATCCCGAGCCCGTTATTCACGCGCGGCAGGTGCCTGGCCGACACATAGACGCGCCGGCCCGGCTTGGAGACGCGCGAGATTTCGCGGATCGCCGGTTCGCCTTCGAAATATTTCAGCTCGATCTCGAGCTCGTTGCGGCCGTCCTTGTGCTCGACGGTCGAATAGCCGCGGATATAGCCCTCGGACCTGAGCACTTCGAGCACGCTCGTGCGCAGGCGCGAGCCGGGCGAGGACACCTTCGCCTTGTTGCGCGCGGCGGCGTTGCGGATGCGGGTGATCAGATCGCCAAGCGGATCGTTGACTGCCATCGGACCCTCCTCACCAGCTCGACTTCACGAGGCCCGGGATCAGGCCCTTGTTGCCGAGCTCGCGCAGCGCGATGCGGCTCATCTTCAGCTTGCGGTAATAGGCTTTCGGGCGGCCGGATACCTCGCAGCGGTTATGGATGCGCGTGCGCGAGGAATTGCGCGGCACCTCGGCAAGCTTGAGCGAGGCCGCAAAGCGCTCTTCCATCGGCTTCGACTTGTCGGCGACGATCGCCTTCAGCCGGGCGCGCCGGCCCGCAAACTTCTTGGCCAGGCGGCGGCGCCGCTTGTCCTTCTCGATCGAACTCTTCTTTGCCATCAGGCTCTCCTGGCTCTCCGCGTCTGAGAGGTGCGTGCTCTCACTGCCGGAAGGGGAAATTGAATGCGGTCAAAAGCGCGCGCGCCTCCTCGTCGCTGCGCGCCGTCGTGCAGATCGTGATGTCGAGGCCCCAGACGTCCGACGCCTTGTCGAAGTCGATTTCCGGGAACACGATGTGTTCCTTGATCCCGAGCGAATAATTGCCGCGCCCGTCGAAGCTCTTCGGGTTGAGCCCGCGGAAGTCGCGGATGCGCGGCAGCGCGATGTTCACCAGCCGGTCGACGAACTCGTACATGCGCACCTTGCGCAGCGTGACTTTGCAGCCGATGGCCTGGCCGTCGCGCAGCTTGAAGGTCGCGATCGACTTGCGCGAGCGGGTGATGATCACCTTCTGGCCGGCGATCAGCGCCAGGTCGGCGGCTGCGTTCTCGACCTTCTTGCGGTCGCTGGCGCCCTCGCCGATGCCCATATTGAGCACGACCTTGTCCAGCACCGGCACCTGCATGCGGTTCTTGTAACCGAACTGCTCGGTCAGCTTGCCGCGGATGACCTCGTCGAACTGGGTCCTCAGCCGCGGCCTGATCTGTGTCTCAGCCATCGATCTCGACTCCCGAACGCTTGGCCACGCGTACCTTGCGCCCGTCA
>WBUW01000222.1 GCA_008933495.1 Pseudorhodoplanes sp. | reverse complement strand
GATGCCGGTTGTCGGCCAACGTTTCGGTCTTGCGCATTTCCTCGGTGACTTCGGCGAGCGCAAGGTCGCCGGGCTGCCGACCTGGACGGCGTTTCTCGCGCGGCGGATGTCGCCGGCGATCCGCACCTGCGTGACCACCGAAGAGCGCCAGGCCAACCTGTCACGCAAGCTCGCGCGCGCAGCCAACCTGCTGCGCACCCGCGTCGATGTGGCGCTCGAACAGCAGAACCAGGACCTGCTGAAGGCGATGAATGCGCGCACGCGCATGCAACTGCGCCTGCAGGCGACCGTCGAAGGCCTGTCGGTCGCCGCCATCACCTATTATGTCGTCGGGCTGTTCGGCTACCTGGTCAAGGGGGCGCACGACTCGCGGCTGCTGCAGGCCGAGCCCTCGCTGATCACGGGCCTGTTCGTGCCGTTCGCCGCGCTCGCGATCTGGTACGTGGTGCGGCGCGTGCGCAAGCGTCATATCGACCCTGGCGAATGACGCGGCGGCGGCCGGCGTCAGTCGGACTTGGTCAAGTCGGCTTCCACCAGCGCCCGCAATTCCGGCGTCACCTCCGGGGTCACGCCGAACCAGAGCGAAAATCCGCGCACCGCCTGATGCAGCAACATGCCAAGCCCGTCGGCATGGCGCAGCCCGCGCTCGCTCGCCTTCCGGATCAGGCCGGTCAAGAGCGGTGCATAGACGAGATCGCATACCACCGCGCTTGGCGGCAGGTCGTCGAGCGCGATATCGAGCGGCGGCTGGCCCTGCATGCCGAGCGTGGTGGCGTTGACCAGAAAACCGGCCCCCGCCATCAGGCCGCCGAGCTCGTCCCAGGCCGCGGGCCTGACCTGCCGGCCGAACCGCTCGCGCAAGGCCTGCCCGCGTTCGGGCGTGCGGTTGACGACGCGGATATTGGCAACGTCGCGCGCGACCAGGCTGAACACGACGCTGCGCGCCGCCCCGCCCGCCCCGAGCACGAGCGCGGTCTCAAGGCCCCTGTCCCAGCCGGGGGTCGCGGCATCGAGATTGGCCAGGAAGCCTTCGACATCGGTATTGGTCGAACGCAGGACCCCGCCGTCAAGCCACAGGGTATTGGCCGCCCCCACCGCCTGCGCGCGTTCGTCCGGGACCGTGAGGTCGAGGACGCGCTCCTTGTGCGGCAGCGTCACGTTGGCACCGACATAGCCGCGCGCGGCAAATTCCTTGATGAAGCCGTAGAATTCCTCCGGCGGCACCGCTTCGCGCCGGTATTCGCCGGCGACCTTGTATTTTCCGATCCAGTAATTGTGGATGAGCGGCGAGCGCGAATGCTCAACCGGCCATCCGATCACGCAGGCCGCGCGAATGTCCTCGGTCATTGGCCTCTTTTAGCAGACCGCGCGGCGGGCTTTGCAGCAGAATTTGTGCGTGCGGCGACGTTTTTCCCCGGCCGCTGCGGCGGATCCCCCCGCCAGCTTGCGGATCAGTTCGTCCAGCGCCGCATAAACGGCATTGAGCCGGCCGGCGCCGAAATCCAGGTTCGACGAAGGCTCGGTGTTTGCCGGCGTGCCGCTGCGCGAGCCGGCGCTCGACGCTCAGCCGATCGTCGCGCGGCAAAAGCAACGGCGGGCACCTTCAACTCGCCGCGGCAGCGGCGAGGGAACAGACGGAAATTGTCGCTCGCTTTTATCGGCGACAACAGAACAAGTTTCAGAACCTGATCATATCGCTCCTGGTCAGCGTCGTTCTCGCTGAGACGCCCGGCGCATTCACCAGATGCCAGGCCACATACTGCTCGGCATAAGGATCGGCACTCATGCCGTCGACCGGCACGATCACGCCGTATCCGGTGAATGCGGCATGCGACGCCGTATTGAGCACCGCGCCATGGGCCGCCGTGCCGACCACGATCACCGTCTGAACGCCCCTGTCCTTGAGAATCCGGTCGAGCTCGGTGCGCAAGAATTTGTTGGGGCCGGACAGCACGGATGGTTCGCCGGTCGCCGGCGCCACGTCCGCCATCACGTCAGCCGCGGTGGTATTCGCGATGAGGCTGTAGACGACCGGCGCCTTCGATGCGCGCGCGGCCGCGAGCAGTTTCTTCACCGCCGGAAGCGACGCGACACAACGCGGCCGCCGGCCGCAATTCTGGTTCATCAAATCGAGCATCAGGAGCGCGGTCGTTTTCGGATCAATCGTGACCGGCTTGAGCGGCGGCGGCGGCGGCGCCTTCACGCCCGCCCATTCGTCGATCACCGACTGGGCGTGCGCCGGGCCGGCCAGCGCGACACTCGCCGCGAACGCTCCCGCAAACAGCCAAAGACGTTTCATTTCATCCTCCTCATCGTCCGAAAATCCCGGCAAGGCCGCGCCAATTCACTCCCAATTCGTCTGATAAACCCCGCCCGGCATGGACGAAGTCCGGCCGCCGGGGCAAAATGACCGGGCGTGAAACAACGCCGCAGGATTCGACCGGCGGCTCAGGGAGCAGGCCGCGAGCCGATTCGCGAATGGCTCGTGAGCCTCAGCCCGGACGGTCGCAGACGCATTGGCAAGGACATCAAGCAATCGGGTTTTCCTCGCCGCCCGGCACGCCACGCTGCCGCCGCATGCGCGACGGTCTTTGGGAACCGCGCAGCGAATTGTCCGCCGGGCGGATTGCGGGCGTCCTGTTTGCGGCGCTCGCCCGGCGGATGGTTCTTCTACATGGGTTCATCAAGAAGGGCCAGAAAACGCCGGCAACCGATCTCGATCTGGCACGGAAACGAATGAGAGATATCGAATGAAAGAAAGACGGGACGCGCAGGCTCGTCATTCGACGATTTTTTCAAGCGTGACGGCAGCCATGACGAAGTAACCGCGCGCGCCGTCAAGCGCGTGCTGGTCCGCCAGCTCGATGCCCTGATGCAGGAAGAGGGGTCGACCAAGTCGGCACTCGCCCGGCGGATGCGGACCAGCCGTGCACAACTCGACCAGCTGCTCGATCCGGACAACGAATTGGCGACCCCCGGAACCTTGACGCGCGCGGCGCAGACCATCGGCAGAAATCTCAAGCTCGAATTTGCGTAAGGCAGCAGAACCCATTGCGTAAAGCGGATCACAAATGCGACACGTGCAGCGCCGGCATCCACCTCCAGGGCGATCCGGCTTCATGAGCTCACCTGTTAACCTGCAAGTGACCGGTTAAACGGACATGCCTGTAAAAGACAAGACGCGCGCATCCGCACGGCCGAAAGGCCGCGCCGGCATCATCGGCCTCGGCACCATGGGCGGCGCGTTCGCCCGCAATCTCGTCAAGGCCGGATGGGAGGTGACCGGCTTCGATGTCAGCGCGCCGGCCCGCAAGGCGGCGAGGGCCGCCGGCGTCGCCATCGCCGACAATGCTGCGGCGCTTGCCGCAAACTGTCCGGTGATCATCACCAGCCTGCCCGACCCGGCGGCCCTGCACGAGACCGTGGCGGCACTCGCCGCCGCCGCGCGCAAGCCGCGTATCGTGGTCGAGACCTCGACGCTCGCGCTCGACGACAAGATGGCGGCCGAGCGCGCGCTGCGCGCGGCGGGGCACGTCATGCTCGATTGCCCGGTCAGCGGCACCGGCGCGCAGGCGCGCACGGGCGACATCGTGATCTATGCCAGCGGCGAGCGGGCCGCCATCCGCAAGCTCAGGCGGCTGTTTGCGGATTTCGCGCGCGAGGCGCCGGACCTCGGCGCTTTCGGCAACGGCAGCCGCATGAAGTACGTCGCCAACCTGCTGGTCGCGATCCACAATGTCGCCAGCGCCGAAGCCATGGTGTTCGGCATGAAGGCGGGGCTCGATCCCGACCAGATCATCAGACTGGTCCGCACGGGCGCGGGCAATTCGCGCATTTTCGAGTTGCGCGCGCCGATGATGGCGCGAAATAGCTACGACCAGGCGACGATGAAGATGGCGCTGTGGCAGAAAGACATGAATATCATCTCGGCGCTCGCGCGCGAGATCGGCACGCCGACCCCGCTGCTTGACGCGACGCAGAATATCTATGCGCTGGCCCTCGCCGACGGCCGCGGCGCGCAGGACACGGCTGCCGTTTGCGCCGTGCTGGAGAAAGCGGCCGGACTCAAGCGCTAAAGCGGGATGCCTTTTCCTTGAAACGTCGTCCCGCGTTAGCTGCCGCCGATCAGGACGCCGGCAGCGAGCACGAGCGAACCGCCGAGCACGACCTGGAAAGCCGCGCGCAGGAACGGGGTCTCCATGTAGCGGTTCTGGATGAAGGCGATCGCCCACAATTCGACAAACACGATGATGCCGGCGAGCACCGTCGCGGTCCAGAAATGCGGGATGAGATAGGGCAGCGCATGGCCGAGCCCGCCGACCGTCGTCATGAGGCCCGAGGCGAGCCCGCGCTTGACCGGCGAGCCGCGCCCGGAAATCACGCCGTCGTCATGCGCGGCCTCGGTGAAACCCATCGATATGCCGGCCCCCACCGACGCCGCGAGGCCGACGAGAAACGTCGTCCAGGTATTCTGCGTGGCGAAGGCGGTCGCGAAAATCGGGGCAAGCGTGGACACCGAGCCGTCCATCAGGCCGGCGAGACCGGGCTGCACCCAGGTCAGCACGAACTGGCGGTGCGCGCGCTCGTCTTCCTCCCTGCGCGCGCCGGGCGGCAGGGTTCCGGCCTCGATCTGCTCCGCCTTGGCCTCGTGCTTGCGCTCGGCGGCGGCCAGATCGCCGAGCAGCTTGCGCGTGCCGGGATCGGTGCTCGCCTGCGCGGCGCGGGTGTAGAATTCCGCCGCCTCGTCCTCCATGCGCGCGGCTTCGGCACGGATGCGCTCAAGGCCGAGATTTTGCACGAGCCAGACCGGCCGGCGCGAATAGAAGCCCGCAACATGCTCGCGCCGGATCAGCGGGATGACCTTGCCGAAGCGGCGCTCGAACGTCTCGATCAGCAGGTGGCGATGCTGGTTTTCCTCCGCCGCCATGGCGTCGAACACCGCCGCCGACGCCGGGTATTGCGCGCGCAACTGCTCCGCATAGCTGGCATAGATGCGGGCATCGTCCTCTTCCGAGGAAATCGCGAGCGCGAGGATTTCAGCCTCGGAGAGATCGCGGAAGCGGCGGCGGGAGGTCAGTCCGGGGATCATGGCGGATCGCTTACATTAGAAATATTCCAATCGGTGACATAGGGCTTCGGCGCCGGCGGTGCAAGCCGGCGCCCGCGCGCTTCGCGGCGCCCTGCAGAAGCCGCATGGGTTGCCCGTCGTGCAGGCACGCCGCATGATGGCGCATGTTCTGCCGGGCCGCCCTGTTTCACGAAATCGGTGCTCCACTGTCGATCGAGCGCATCGAACTCGACCCGCCGCGACCCAGCGAAGTGCTGGTGCGCATCGCCGCGGTCGGGCTCTGCCGCACCGACTATCATGTCATGCGCGGAGAACGGCGCGTGGCGATGCGCCCGATGGTGCTCGGCCACGAGGCCGCCGGCATCGTCGAGGCGGTCGGCGCCGCCGTCACCGGCATTACGCGCGGCGATCACGTCGTGCTCACCTTCATTCCGGGCTGCGGACGCTGCCGCTGGTGCGCAAAGGGCCTGCATCACCTGTGCGCGGAGGGCCCGCGCATCACGCACGGCCCACAGCTCGACGGCAGCTTTCGCCGCCGCGACGCGCACGGCCGCGACACCGGCGCGTTCTGCATGATCGGCGCCTTCGCCGAATACAGCGTGGTCGATCAGGCCTCCGTGGTGGTCATCGACCGCGACATCCCGCTCGATCTCGCCAGCCTCGTCGCCTGCGGCGTACCGGCCGGCGTCGGCGCCGCGCGCAACCGCGCGCGCGTACAGCCCG
>WBUW01000221.1 GCA_008933495.1 Pseudorhodoplanes sp. | reverse complement strand
GCCTTCTTGCATTCGCGTTGCCGCCTTTGTCCGCGGCGTCCCAAGTTGACGCGTTCGCCGCGCGGGCTTATATCGCGCGCCCATGAGCATGCCGCGCGCCATCGCTTCGCTTCGCCGCCGTCGACGGGCGGCACGGCTGCGCGCGCGCGCGTGACATCCCGTGCCGCCGGAGACGCGCTCCGCGGCATTCTTCCCCAGATCATCCGCGGGCAGGCTTCGGTATCACGCTTGAACCGGCAAATGTTTCATGCCGGATTGACCGGCGGAAGGACCTGACATGGCAAGCAAGGCGAAAATCGCGGTTCTCGGGGCCTCCGGCTATACCGGCGCCGAACTCGTGCGCCTTCTGTTGCGCCATCCGCGCGCCGACCTGGTGGCGCTGACCGCCGACCGCAAGGCCGGGCAGCAAATGCGCGCGGTGTTTCCGCAATTCTCCCCGTTTGCGCTTCCGCCGCTCGTCTCTATCGAGAGCATCGACTGGGCGGCCGCCGGCATCGACGTCGCCTTCTGCGCGCTGCCGCACGGCACGACCCAGACCGTGATCAGGGACCTGCTGGCGAAGGCGCCGCAGATCAAGGTGATCGACCTTTCCGCCGATTTCCGCCTGCATGATCTTGCGGCTTACGAGCGCTGGTACGGCCATCCGCATCAGGCGCCCGAGTTACAGAAGGAGGCGGCGTACGGGCTCGTCGAAATCCACCGGCGCGAAATCCGGAAGGCGCGGCTCGTCGCCAATCCCGGCTGCTATACGACCGGCGCGCAATTGCCGCTGACCCCGCTCCTGAAGGCGAAGGCGATCGAGACCGAGGGCATCGTGATCGATGCCAAGTCGGGCATGACCGGCGCCGGCCGCGCGGCCAAGGAGGCGATGCTGTTCTCGGAAGTCTCGGAAGGCTTCCACGCCTACGGCGTCGGCCACCATCGCCACATGGCCGAACTCGACCAGGAATTCTCGCTCGCTGCCGGCAAGGATGTGGTCGTGACCTTCACGCCGCATCTCGTGCCGATGAATCGCGGCATCCTGTCGACGATCTATGTGAAGGGCGGGCGCGAACGAACCGCGCAGGATTTGCACGCGATCCTTGCCGAATTCTATGCGAAAGCCGATTTCGTCCACGTGCTGGCGTTCGGCGAGACGCCGCAGACGCGCCACGTGCGCGGCTCCAACATGACGTTCATCGGGGTGGCGAAGGACCGGGTGCCCGGGCGCGCGATCATCGTCTCGGCGCTCGACAACCTGGTCAAGGGCGCCTCGGGCCAGGCGATCCAGAACATGAACCTGGTGCTCGGCTATCCCGAAACGACGGGGCTCGACCAGGTCGCGCTGTTTCCGTGAAACGCCCTCTCCCGGCGGGAGAGGGCGCGAAGCCCGGGCGTCAGGCCAGCCGGAAGATCGTCAGCACCAGATAGGCGCAGGCGAGCCAGCCGACCGCGAAAGCGATCGTGCGCGCAACCGGAATGCCCGCCGCATACACGATGGCGTGCGCCAGGCGCGCCCAGAAATAGACCGCGCAGGCGGCGGCCGTCAGGTCGGTCGATACGTTGTGGCTGTCGAGGATCAGCACCAGCGGGGCAAACAGGATGAGATTGTCGCCGGCATTGGTGTGCGCATAGTAGAGGCGCTGCGCCCAGCCCGATTGCGGCTTGTCGCGCGGGGAGGGATTGTCCAACGCCTTCATCAGGCCGCGGACTTTGATCCGGTCGAGGATATAGGGCACCCACATCAAACCGGTCAGGATGATGGTCAGCATGAGCCAGAAGATTTCGCGGGTCATCGTGCCTGCCTTTCCGTCGCGGAATCGGTGAAGCCGATCATATCGCCCCGGCGGGGGGCTCCGATAGCCGGGGCGCCGGCGTGAGGCTGCACGCGCTCAGGCCTTGACCTTGACGTAGGAGCCCGGCGCGTCCTCGACCGGCGACAGCACGCCGCCGCCGGGTTCGCGTGCCGGCGCGGTTTCGGCGTTGAGCGCCTTGAGCCAGTCGAGCCAGTTGGGCCACCAGGAGCCCGGCGTTTCCCTGGCCTGCGCCAGCCAGTCGTCGAGCTCGCCCGCCGGCCGCTCGCCGGACCAGTACTGGTATTTCGCCTTGCCGACCGGATTGACGACGCCGGCAATATGGCCCGATCCCGACAGGACAAAGCGGACCGGGCCACCGAAATACTGCGCGCCCAGAAACACCGAACGCGCCGGCGCGATGTGGTCTTCGCGCGTGGCGAGGCTGTAGACCGGCACCGACACCTTCTTCAGGTCGAGCGCGACGCCGCCGATGACCATCTCGCCGCGGGTGAGCCTGTTTTCCAGGTAGCAGTTGCGCAGATAGAAGGAATGGTTGGCCGCCGGCATACGCGTCGCGTCGGAGTTCCAGTAAAGAAGATCGAACGGGAAGGGCGCCTTGCCGCGCAAATAATTGTTGATCACGTACGGCCAGATCAGGTCGTTCGAACGCAGCATGTTGAACGCGTTCGCCATCTTGCGCCCGTCGAGATAGCCGCGCTCGGCCATGCGCTGTTCGAGCACCTTGAGCTGATCCTCGTCGACGAACACTTTCAGGTCGCCGGCATGGGTGAAGTCGACCTGCGTCGCAAAGAAGGTCGCCGATGCGACACGATCCTCGGGCGCCGCCGCCGGGCGCGCATGGCCGCGCGCGGCGAGGTAGGCGAGCGTGACCGCAAGCAGCGTGCCGCCGACGCAATAGCCGATGGTGTGGACGCGCCGCTCGCCGGTCACCTGCGCGATGACGTCGAGCGCGGCCAGCGGGCCCTCGCGCATATATTCCTCGAAGCCCTTGCCGGCATGGCGGGCATCGGGATTGACCCAGGAAATCATGAACACGGTCAGGCCCTGGTTCACGCACCAGCGCACGAACGATTTCTCGGGCGTGAGATCGAGAACGTAGAACTTGTTGATCCAGGGCGGGACGACCAGGATCGGGATTTTCAGCACGCTTTCGGTCGCCGGCGCGTACTGGATGAGCTGCATCAGGTCGTTCTGGAAAACCACCTTGCCGGGCGTGGTGGCGAGGTTGCGGCCGACTTCGAAGAAGGCCGGGTCGGACTGACGGATCTTGATGTGGCCTTCGTCGTCGATGTCCTCGCGCAGCATGGCCATGCCGCGCACCAGGTTCTCGGCATTCGATGACAGCGTCTCGCGCAACAATTCCGGATTGGTCAAGACGAAATTCGACGGCGATACCGCATTGGCGATCTGGCGTACATAGAACTCCGCCTTGCGCCGCGTATGCTCGTCGAGATCGGCGGCCTCGCGCACCATGCGGTCGGCCCAGTGCGCGCCCAGCAGATAGGCCTGCTTGAGAAAGTCGAAAAACTGGTTGGACGACCAATCCGGGTCGGCGAAACGCCGGTCGCGGGGGTCGGGTGCGACCACCGGCTCCGCCGGCTCTCCCGCGAGCCGCTTGGCCGCCGCCCCCCAGAGATCGAGATAGGCGCGGCCGAGGCTGGTCTGCAATTCGACCGCGCGCGCGGGGTCCGACAGCCAGTATTCGGCGACCTTGCCGAGCGTTTTGACCGCGTCGGCCACCTCGTCCGACATTTCGTGCTTGGCCTCGCCTTCCTCGCGCGGTTTCAGGTAGGCAGACAGGGCCTTGCCGCCGACCTCGACGAGGCGCGCCAGATTGCCGGCGAACACTTCGAGATTGACGCTCTCGTTCGGGGTGACCGGCTTCTCCGGCGCCTTGTTCATCGTCTCACTCGAACGCTTGTCCCTGACCGGCTCGGCCACGGCATCCTCCGCAAAGCAAGAATGTGGCCATGTCCCGCAAACGCCCGGCTCCCGCAAACGCCCGGCGCGGCGCGTTAACCGCCCTCGGTCTCCATCCTTGCTTTGGACATATTACCTCGTTAGCCGGATAAATACCCCTCTGGACCTTTGACGTGATGCCGCGACGTCGCTTGAACGCGCCCTGGATGCTGGCGGTCCGCTCGGCCCGCGGGCCCGGGCGCGCCCGGCACGCCGTTCGGCATGGCACGCTTGGTCGCGCCCTGCTGGCGTTGGCCGCCGCCGCCCTGATGGCGGGCTGCGCGACCTCCGTCCCCCCGACCAACGCAACGCTAATGCCCGCCGCAGACGGAGAGATGACAACCCAGAGCCTGTCCCCGGTCGAATCGCCGGTGGCAACGCCGGCGCCGGTATTTCCCGCCGTCCACGACATACCTCCACCTACCGGCCAGCCGACGCTGACCGACTATGAGCAGCGCAAGCTGCAGGACGATCTGATCGCGATTCGCAAGCGCCTGGAAAGGCCGACCGCTGACACCGAAAAGTCACGTCCCTGACATCGCCGTCCTGCTGCACTGCAAAAGGCTGGCGCCGGACCGGGCCCGTGATAAAAGCTCCCCGCGAACGCAACGCGTCCGATTGGAAGGGGGATCGGGCGCCAGCCAGAGGCTGACACGACCATGGAAGAATTTCACCGCATCCGCCGCCTGCCGCCCTATGTCTTCGAGCAGGTCAACCGCGTCAAAGCCGTGGCGCGCAATGCGGGCGCCGACATCATCGACCTTGGCATGGGCAACCCCGACTTGCCGGCCCCGGCGCATGTGCTTGAAAAGCTGAAAGAGACGATCGGCAAGCCGCGCACCGACCGCTATTCGTCCTCCAAGGGCATTGCCGGCCTGCGACGCGCGCAGGCGGCCTATTACGAGCGGCGTTTCGGCGTGAAGCTCAATGCCGAGGCCCAGATCGTCACCACCCTCGGCTCGAAGGAGGGCTTTGCCAATGTCGCGCAGGCGATCACCGCGCCGGGCGATGTCGTGCTCGTGCCCAATCCGAGCTATCCGATCCATGCCTTCGGCTTCCTGATGGCCGGCGGCGTCATCCGCTCGGTGCCCGCCGAGCCCACGCCGCAACTCTTCGAGGCGATGGAACGGGCGATGATCCATTCCATCCCCAAGCCGATCGCGGTCGTGGTCTGCTATCCGTCCAATCCGACCGCCTGCGTCGCCAACCTCGATTTCTATCGCGACCTCGTGGCGTTCGCGAAGAAGCATTCCATCATCGTGCTGTCGGACCTCGCTTACGCCGAGGTCTATTTCGAGAACAATCCGCCGCCCTCGATCCTGCAGGTGCCGGGCGCGTTCGATGTCGCGGTCGAATTCACCTCGATGTCGAAGACGTTCTCCATGCCGGGCTGGCGCATCGGCTTTGCGGTCGGCAACGAGCGCGTGATTTCGGCGCTGGCGCGCGTGAAGTCCTATCTCGATTACGGCGCATTCACCCCGGTCCAGGTGGCGGCGACCGCCGCGCTCAACGGTCCGGACGACTGCATCCGCGAGATGCGCGAGATTTATCGCCGCCGCCGCGACGCACTGGTCGAGAGCTTCGGCCGCGCCGGCTGGCCGATCCCGGCCCCGTCGGCCTCGATGTTCGCCTGGGCGCCGCTGCCGAAGGGCTTCGAGGCCGTGGGCAGCATCGAATTCTCCAAGCTCTTGGTGGAGAAAGCCGAGGTCGCGGTGGCGCCCGGCATCGGCTTCGGCGAGCATGGCGAAGGCTATGTGCGCATCGCGCTGGTCGAGAACGAGCAGCGCATCCGGCAGGCCGCCCGCAACATCCGCCGCTTCCTCGAGAGTGGCGTGGAAACGCTGCATAACGTCGTTCCTCTCGCGACGCGGCGCTAGCCGCCGCTCGCCTTCCCTCGGACTGCTCATGGTGGCGCCGCTAAAAGTGGGTGTGGCCGGACTCGGCAATGTCGGCGCGGCCGTCGTGCGGCTGATCCGCGATCCGAATTCTCCGCTCGCGGCCCGCTGCGGGCGGGCGGTCGACGTCGCCGCCGTCTGCGCGCGCGACAAG
>WBUW01000220.1 GCA_008933495.1 Pseudorhodoplanes sp. | reverse complement strand
AGGACGTCATTTACGATTCAGGCGACTATGAGGGCCAGATCGACAAGGCTTTGACCGCCTTCGGTTGGGATGAACTGCAGATCGAGCTGAAGCGCCGCCGGGCGGCCGGCGAAATGGTCGGCGCCGGAATCGCGATGATGGTCGAGAAGACCGGCCTTGGACCGGCCGACGGAGTTCGCATATCAGTCGATACCACTGGCGCCGTCGAGGTTGTCACCGGTTCGGCCTCAGTTGGGCAAGGCGTCGAAACGGTCATCGCGCAGATTTGCGCCGAAGCGCTTGGAGTCGACTATAAGCGCATACGCGTCGTTCATGGCCGCACCGATCGCATCGAATATGGAGTCGGCGCCCATGCATCGCGCGCCACCGTCATGACCGGCTCCGCTACCCTCATCGCGGCAACCAAACTGCGCGCCAAGGCAATCGAGATGGCGGCTGAGCTGATGCAGGCTCCCGTCGAAACGCTCGATGTTGTCGACGGCAACATCGTACGCACCGATATGGTCGTCGGCCCCTCCATCGCGCTCAGCGAAATCGCCGCCAATCTGGTTCCGACTTCGAAGACGCTCGGCGGGCGCGAACCGGGGCTTTCGGCCGAAGGTTGGTCCCATGTTGATCACATGAATTATCCCTACGGCACCAATCTCGCGGTGGTCCGGGTCGATCCCCAAACCGGCCAGGTAATTATCGAGCGCTATCTCATCGCCTACGATATCGGACGGGCGGTCAATCCTATGCTGATCCGGGGACAAATCGTCGGCGGTTTTGCCCAGGGGTTGGGCGGCGCGCTTTTGGAAGAATTCCTCTACAACGACAGGGGCGAGCCGCTTTCGGTCACCTTCGCGGATTATCTGATGCCGACTGCGCATGAGGTCCCGCAGATCGAGGTGCTGCTGCTGGAGGACGCACCGAGCCCGCTCAATGCGCTCGGTCTCAAAGGCGCCGGCGAGGCCGGTATCACCGGCGTGGGCGCGGCGATTGCGGCCGCCATTGACGATGCCATCGGCATGCCAGGTGCGGTAACGCGTCTGCCAATCACGCCGCAGCGCTTGAAGGCGATATTGGCGCAAAAACAAGAGCGTCCTGCTCGCGCGGCGACAAACTTCAGCGGGTCATTCAAAGCCTGAATACGCGGTTGCCGCCGGCATGAAGAGGCACAGCAACTGGCAACACGATGTCGGACGACGAGGTTCATGTTGCCGGCACAAACAATAAATGATAGTATACTTGATATTCCTTCATTCCGCAGTGCGGGAACGGAATCAGTCGTGATCAAGATCAACAAGAAGACCATCAACAGCACCGGCGTCACGGCCGAAGGCGATGCATTGTCGCAGCGCGCACCCCTGGGGTGCGCGCCCGTCGGCACCAAGTCCGAAACGGACGCCACCGCCTGCAAGCAGATGAAGGATTGATGTCAAAGCACTCTTGATTGCTTAATCCTGGGGAGGGTGATCGTGATCAGATCTAAACTTTTTTGTTCCGCTGTCGTCATCGGCGTGTTTGTCACTGGATCTTTCGTCGCCAAGGCGCAGGCACCGCAGGTGCGGTTCGCCGCCGGCCAACAGGGATCTCAGAATTACGGTGTCAATGCCGCGCTCGCGCAGGCCTTGAAGACGAGCGGCAGTATCAACGCGACGGTGCAAGCCTTTGGCGGCCCGACCTCGTATCTGCCGCTGGCGAACTCTGGCGAACTCGACGTCGCGGCGGTGGTCATGCCCGATCTCGGTGACGCAGTCCGTGGCACAGGCCCGTTCACCGGTAACGCGCTAAAGAATCTCCGGCTGGTGGCGGCATTGTTTCCAAGTCCGGTCGGGCTGATGGTGCGCAAGGATTCCGGCATCGCCTCGATCAAAGACTTAAAGGGCAAGCGCGTAAGCTGGGGGCTGACCGCCCAAGCCAGTTTGCTGCCTTATGTTGAAGGGGCGCTCGCCAATGGCGGTCTTACCAAGAAAGACGTCAAGCTTGTTCCGGTCGCCAGCGTGGTGAATGGTGTCGATGACGTGGTCGCCGGCCGTGTCGATGCGACATTGTTTGCGCTGCGCGGCGGCAAGGTGGTCGAGGCGGACTCGGCGACCGGAGGCATCCGCTGGCTGCCGTTCGACACCTCCGCGGAAGCCGTCCGGCGCATGCAGGTCGTCGCTCCGGAAGCCTATCTCGTCCAAATCACGCCAGCAGACAAGATTGTCGGCGCACCCGAGCCGATTTCTACGATGGCCTACGACTACGTGCTGGTTACCGGGCCCAAGACCTCCGACGCGGCGATTACCGCCATTGCCAAAACACTGCGCGAGAAGGGCGCGGACATTGCCAAGACCAACAAGGTGCTCGGCAACATGACGGCGGAGAGCGTGGCACGGTCGTACCGGCAGATTCCGCATCATCCAGCCGCGAAAACTGCGCTCAATATCAAGGCCAACTAGGCTCGATTCCGGGGGGGCGGCGCGATGACGGTCAGAGACGATACGGTCAGCACCACGAGCGGCGCGGGACCAACCGGTCTGGCCCTGCCCCCCGCCGTACCTGATCCGGCGCCGGAGGACCTAGCTCAACCCGGAACGATCGCCAGGGCATTGGGCTTCATTCTGGTGTTCGTGTCGCTGTCCTGGCTGGTCGAACTGCATCGCTATGCCGACATTGTGCTGTTCACCGAGCAGCCGCTTGCGCTTGTGACCGGACTGTCGCTGGCAATCGCTGCGGCTGCAATCTTTGCGCGGGGCAGCCGCACTCGATTGTTCGCCACGATGTTCGGCTTCGCGCTGCTGGCGATGCTGTCCTACGTTGCGATCGACTATCCGCGCCTTTCGCTAGTGGCGATGATGCGGCCGGCGTGGCTTATCACGCTGGCGGTAATCGCTCTGACCGGCCTGCTTCTGCTGACCGGCCGGGTGGTCGGCTGGACGATCATGATCGTTGTCTGCCTGTTCATCGCCGCCGCGCTTGCCGGGCAATGGATCGGTTTGCCCACCATCGCTCCCGATCGTCTGGCGCTTTATCTGCTGCTCGATCCGAATGGCCTGCTTGGCCTGCCGGTGCGTGTTGCACTTGAGATCGTCATTCCTTTTGTCTTTTTCGGCGAATTATTGCGTCGCACGGGGGGCGGCGAGTTCATGACCGAAATCGCTCTCTCGGGCTTTGGCCGGTTTCGGGGCGGTAGCGCCAAGGCTGCGGTCGGCGCCTCGGCCCTGTTCGGCACGATTTCGGGCAATGCGGTATCCAATGTGGTCGGCACCGGCATCGTCACCATCCCGCTGATGAAGCGCACCGGCCTGCGTGCCGAAGTCGCCGGCGCGGTGGAGGCGACGGCTTCGACCGGTGGTCAGTTGATGCCGCCGGTCATGGGTGCCGCCGCCTTCGTTATGGCCGACCTGCTGCGCGTGCCTTATGTCGAGATCATGATCGCGGCGACCGTGCCGGCCTTGCTCTATTACGGCGCCATTTTCGTGCAGATCGACCGTATGGCCGCGCGATCCGGATTGCACGGTATTCCGGCAAACGAATTGCCGCGCTTCCGCACCACGATCCGGGCAGGAGTGCATTTTCTGATCCCGTTCGCCGCACTGTTTGCGGCGTTTCTCGTTTTCCAGACCCAGCCGCAGGTTGCCGCGCTCACCGCCATTGTTGTGCTGATCGTGGTGACGGCAATCCGCTCTTACCGCGGCCAGCGCATCGGATGGCGCGCGATCGTCGAAGCCGGAATCGATACCGGTATCCAGGCGGCGCCGCTGATACTGATTACCGCGGCGGCGGGTATGCTGATGGGGCTGATCAGCCTGACCGGCCTCGGGTTTTCGCTCGCCGGCGACGCAATGGCGGCCAGTGGCGGCAGCCTTTACACCCTCCTGATCATAATCGCGGTGATCGCCGTTATCTTCGGCATGGGTATGCCAACGGTCGCCGTCTACATCATGTTGGCGACGGTACTTGCCCCGGCACTGATCGAAGCCGGCATCAGCGAGATTTCGGCGCATTTGTTCATCCTCTATTTTGGCATGCTGTCGATGGTCACGCCGCCGGTAGCGCTGGCCTCTATTACCGCGGCCAAAATCGCCAATGCCGATATGTGGCGCACGAGCTGGGAAGCCGTGAAGCTTGCCTGGGTCGCATATCTGGTACCGTTCCTCTTTGTCTTTTCACCGGCCCTTTTGCTGAGCGGAAATGCGATCGACGTGCTGCTGGCCGTCATTACCGCGTTCGTCGGGATGACCGCGGTGTCTGTCGGCATCATCGGTTTTGCGACCAGGCCGATCGGTTACCTGGAGCGCGCCGCCTATATCGTTTTCGGGGTCATGCTGATGATCCCGCCGGGCTCGCACGTCATCACAATCCTGATCAATATTGTCGGGGCCGTGGTTCTCATCGTCCTCGCCGCTGCGCCTTATTTCATCAAGCCTGGCTTTTCCGTCAGCCAGCCTCCCGCATCCAGTAAACAATAGACCACAGCGTGATCAGACTTCTCGGGCGTCAGACATCGGGCAATGTGCGGAACGTTCTTTTCCTCCCGGAAGAGCCGAAAAGTCCCGACGTCCGTGAGGATTACCGCCGCCAGTGCGGCAACACCACGACGGAGGCCTACCGGAAGCTCAATCCGAACAGCAAGGTACCGACGGTGATCGATGGGGCTGTGACGCTCAGGCCGACCGTCAAGCGCTGCCTTGGGTTTCCGATCGAACGGCCGGACCGGCCGGAATTGACGCGCCGGAAAAAATCCATCGAGGCGCGCCCTGCCTTTGCTGTCGCCATCGGCGCCAAGCCGGGCGGGCTCACGAGCGCGGCGTGAGCCGGGCGCAGAAAGCCGGCGGATGTCGCCTCACGATCAGATCATCGTGCCCATGACGGCCGCTACGCAGATTTCCCGCATGGCGGTGGCTGTCACACGGGCCCTTCTCGGCACCGTGCTGATCGCGATGGTGTTGCTGAACGTTGCAAATGCCATTGGCCGCTACGCCTTCGGGGCAGTTTTGATCGGTGCCGACGAGGTACTGGTTTTCGGGATGGTCTGGATGGTCATGCTCGGCATGATTCTGGTCACCGCCGAGGGCACGCACATCTCGCTCGATCTTGTTGCGACCGGTGTACGTCCGCAAACGCGGACAATCCTGTCCTTGATTGCGCATGTTGTCATGGTGCTGGCCTGCGGCTTTGCGGCCCTGCAGTCGCTTTTCTTCGTGCAGCGGATCATGGCGCTCGACCAAACCAGCATGGCTTTGGGCATGCCGATGCTGATTCCACATTCGGCGCTGATCGTCGGGTTTGGTGGCACGGCGATTATCGCCGCGATGCTGGTGATCGGCGACCTCGCACAACTCAGGTCCGGTTGGCACGTGCGCGGCGGGGGCAGCCGATGATCTGGACCCTCGGCGTTCTCCCGCTTGTATTGCTCTTTCTCGGAACGCCGATCTTTGCATTGCTGCTCGCCGGCGCTATTGCAACCTTCGTTCTTTTCCTGTCGGTGCCGCCGGTTGCCCTGCACCAGATTATGTTCGGCGGGCTTGAGAATTACGCGCTGCTGGCGGTGCCGTTCTTCATCTTCGCCGGAGAATTGATGGGGAGCGCCGGCATTGCCGAGCGCCTTATCGTATGGGTGCTCGCACTCATCGGCCGTGTCCCCGGCAGCCTCGGGGTCGCAACCGTCGGTGCCTCCACGCTGGTCGGTGCGATTTCGGGCGCCAGCATCGCAACCGTCGCCGCAGTGGGCAAGGTGCTCTATCCCGGCCTGATCCGCGACGGTTACGGCGCGCGTTTCTCGTCCGGCCTCGTGAGTTCCAGCGGCGCCATCGACATCGTGATTCCGCCCAGCATCGCAATGATCCTGTATGGCG
>WBUW01000219.1 GCA_008933495.1 Pseudorhodoplanes sp. | reverse complement strand
GGCTGGCACAGCGTGAAGACGGCGCTGGAAAACCCCCGCCGTCATATCCGCAGGCTCATTCTCACCGAAAACGCCGCCCGCCGCCTCGCCGAGGAGGGCATCGTCCTGCCCCGCCACGACATCGTGCGGCCCGACGAGATCGCCCGCCGCCTGTCCGCCGACGCCGTCCATAACGGCCTGCTGGCGGAAGCCGATCCGCTCGCGGCGCCTGACATCGCCGCACTGCCGGCCGACGGCGTCGTGCTCGTGCTCGACCAGATCACCGATCCCCACAATGTCGGCGCCATCCTGCGCAGCGCGGCGGCGTTCGCCGTCAAGGCGATCGTCACCACGGCGCGCCATTCGCCCGAGGCGACGGGAGCGCTTGCCAAGGCGGCCTCGGGCGCGCTCGAACATGTGCCGATCGTGACGGTGCAAAACCTCGCGCGCGCGCTCGCTGCGCTCAAGGCGCAAGGATTCCTCACCGTCGGACTGGACAGCGAGGCCGGGCGGGTGCTCGACGAGGTACCGCTTGCCGCGCCGCTCGCGCTCGTGCTCGGCGCCGAGGGCAAGGGCCTGCGCCAATTGACCCGGCAGACCTGTGACCATCTCGCCCGGCTCGACCTGCCCGGCGAAATCAAGAGCCTCAATGTCTCGAATGCGACCGCGCTGTCGCTCCATATCGCCACAAACCGGTTGAAGGCGCTGTCGGCGGGGCGTTGAAAACCCGTGCGTCGCGGCGACCGGGCCGTGCCGGGACCCGTCAGCGCCGGCGCGGACTGTTGCGCATCACGACCTGACCCAGCGCTTTCGCCAGATCGGCCATGCTGTCAGATTTGCCGTCGTTCGCGAGATATACCCCCCAATGGGCCTCGCGCAGCGACGGCAGGCCGACATCGCCCGGCACCTCGTAAAGATCGCCGCCGATCTGCGATTTCTTGAGCACCGAATAGCCGAGCCCCTCCTCCACCGCCGCGACGACTCCGCTCACATGCTCGGCGCTCAGGATGACGCGAAAATCGATTCCGGCGTCGCGCAGGGCCGAGACCATGATATCCCGCGAAACCGATCCGGCCGCATGCGCGATAACCGGGACCGGGCTTTCCGCGGTCAGCGGGAATTGGCGCGAGCTCACCCAATACATAGGCTCGCGCCAATGGCTGATGGTCTTCGTTTCAGGTTCGAACGTCGTGACCGCGATACAGACATCGAGATTGCCCTGGTGCAACTGGCGCAGCAGGTTGCCGGAAATATCGCGATGAATGTCGAAATGCAGGTCCGGGTCTTGCGCCCGGCAGGCGGCGAGCGCCGGCACGATCGACGAGCAGCGGAGCTCGTAGGGAACCCCAATTCGGACGCGGATCGTTTCCGACTTGCCGCGCTCGATGCGGTCGAACAATTCGTCATGAACCGACAAAATCTGCCGCGCATAGCTCGCCACGATCTCGCCCTGCTGCGTGAGGCGCACGCCGGGAACGCTGCGGTCGAACAGTTCGATCTGAAGATGGTCCTGCAGGCGCTTGACGTGCCCGCTAACCGTCGGCTGCGAAATGCCAAGCCTGCCGGCGGTTCTTGTGAAACTACGCGTATCCACGAGCGTAACGAAGGTACGCAACAGCTCCGTACCGATGTTCCCCGTGAATTGCGTGATGTCGTTCATTTGAGTCGTAAACGAGTTCCGCGTCTGCGGTGAATAGGCGATAATTGAATTTGCGATCAGAAACGTCCGACCTGCGTCTGCACCATTGCATGAACGCCAAGCAGCTTGTCGGACTGTTGCGGATTAACGTATCGCCGCAGATTATCAAGAGGGGCCGCACCGCCCACTTCGTCTCACATACCGCAACGGCTGTCGCGTGCCCGCCGGAAGACGGCGCTTCGGTGCGCACGCAACAGCACAGGCATTTATACTCAATTAACCATCACGTTTTACGATTGCTCATCGCGTTAAACAATTTTAATTCCCGGAACCTAATGGCCGGAGCTCCGATGGAACCCGCACTGGCTGGATCACAGGATGCTTCAATCGCGGGCAGAGTTCGTTCTTGCAGGATTGACGCCGCCACCTCCGCCGCGCCGCGGGAACTGAAGCCGCCGGTTTTCCAGGAATTGCCCCCAATCCTCGACGGCGTCCACGGTCATGTCTCGCAATGCCCGGAGGTGGCACGGATTTTTGCCAACACGCAGCACATGCGGCATGGCACGGCGATGCGGCTCGGGGACCGGACGACCATCGTTCCGGGCTCGTTCGAGGAGACCGCCGCCGGGTACAAGAAACGAACGCGGATGATCGCGGCCATCCGCACGGCCGCCCTGCCCGACAGCGACCCGGCGATTTCACCCGATCTGGACGCCGGCGCGCGCGACCGGCGCGCGACGCCTGCCGGGCCGGCCGCCGCGTTTGCGGAACGCGCCGGCAGCATCGTGCCGGCAGTCTCTTTGTCGGCCGCCGGCGGAACCTCGCCCGCCGCGGCCAATGTCGACGGGATCAGTTCGCCGGCGGCCGAGACCGGCGCGGTTTCGGTCCAGGTTCTTGGTCCGGCCAATTCGCCGGCGGCGGGAAGCGACCGCCTGAAGACCGACGTCGGAAATTTCCTCAAGACCATGCGCTGCGCACGCGGCGGCGGCGATCCGCCGGCAGCCGCATCATTCTGCGGAGGGTTGCGTGCTGAAGAAACTGCTGCAATTTCTTGAAATCGACGAGGCGACGCGCGCGCACGCCCGCCTGCTCTGGACGACCCTGACGCCGCAGGCCGATTCGATCATCGAGCGGTTCTACGAGCGGGTGCACGAGGCGCGGATCACGCGGCATATCAATTCGCCCGTGATCGCGCGTCTGAAAGTCAAGCAGAAGGCGCATTGGGCGGCGCTGTTCGGGTCCGATTTCGACGACGCATACGCCAACAGCGTGCGGCGCATCGGCCTGACCCATCGCGATATCGCGCTCGACCCGCTCTGGCATGTCGCCGGCTATATGGCGATCAAGATCCAGATGGCCGAGGCCGTTGCCGCCAGCGCCCTGACGCCGCTCGAGAAGACCCGCCTGATCCGCACGCTCGACAAGTATATCGCGGTCGATATGGGGCTCGCGCTGTCGGCTTATAATGCGGCCGTGCTCGACTGACGGAAAACGACACGCCGCGCCGTTGCGAACCTTCGCAACGGCGCGGCGCTAACCTGCCCGGGCAGAGCCTTGACGGCGCTCAGTGCCGGTTCTCGGTGCCGGTTCTCAGTGCCAGGTCTTCTTGTAGCGGTACGGCGCCGGCGCGCGGTAACCCGAGTAACGGTGCGGAGGATAGGCCTTGTAGACCCGATGGTGCCGGTGCTTCCAGGCCCGATAGCCATAGCGCCAGGCCCTGTAACCGTCCGGGCGATAATGCCGGTACGGCTTGTGATATGACACATAGGGATAGGCGCGCACCGGCCGGTCGGCGTAATAGACCGACGGGCTGTAGCCGACCGTATCGATGCCCGTATAGACCGGGCCCTGGTTGACGACATAGGACGGAACCGGCTGGACATACACTTCCGGCTGGGGCTGCTGCACGATCACCTGCGGCTGCGGCACCTGCACGATGATCTGCTGCGGCGGCGCCTGTACGACCACCGGCGCGGCCGGCTGCACATAGACCGGCGCCGGATAGGCGACATAGCTCGTGGTGCAGCAGCCGCTGCCCCAGCCGCAGCAGCCGGCCATTGCCGGCGAGGCGGCGGCGATGCCGAGGAACGAAACGGTCATGAGACCGAGCGTGACGCGAGACATTGAACTCCCCCTTCAGGCGTTCTGGTGATGGTGACTTTCAGCGACGGTGGCGGCGACCGCTTTCCAGCGGCGCCACGATGACCGGTGGCAACGGCGGATATTCGGTGACCGGCAGGCCGGGGTCGGATGCCGACGACCAGTTGCGGTGAAAACTCTCGGCCGGCGGCGGCAACGGCCGGTCGGCCGGCGGCTCGACTTCGTAACGCCCCTTGTAGGGAACGCCGCCGAGCGAAGGATAGTACGCGCGCGCGCGCACCGGCGGCGCGACATAGGGCGACGGGATGACGGTGACGGGAACGGCGCCGGGGCGATACAGCCCCCAGTCGCTTTCCGCGATGCCCCAGGAGGCGTTGTAGCCGTTGATCATGACCGGCACGTCGGGACGGCCGGGCACGACATAGGCCGGCTCGTGATCGGCGCGCGCGGACGCAAGACCGGCAAACGCCGCCATCAGCGCGACCAAGGATTTCCTGCCAACCTGACGCATACGCGAGCACCGGACGAGACCGTCAAACGTTGCGCGCATTCTAATTGTCGGGCTGCGACAAGGTGCTAACGCCGGAGCTAAATCGCCCGTTAGCATTAACCGGAAACTACTGGGCGGTTCGCGTGGCAACCGCGGCGGCGGCGCGGATGCAGGTCGCGCAAGCAATCTGTGCACGCATAGCGGCGGCCCGGCCCGCCGTCCCGCGCGCAAGGCGTGCGTCAAGCTGCGCGCCCGTCGCCGGCCGGCGGGACGCCGGAAACGGTTGGAAAAGCGGCCCGGATGGTCTAGATGCAGGCGGCGGCCGGCGGATGTTCCGGCGCGGCCGCGCGCTGCAACGGCGCGCCGGGTTAGCTCAGCGGTAGAGCAGCGGTTTTGTAAACCGTTGGTCGGGAGTTCAATCCTCTCACCCGGCACCAGCGTGCGCGGCGCCCGGTTCGTTCAGCGGGAAACCTTCATCGCATCGACCACGCCGGCGCGAAATTCGCGACTGCAGCCGCCGAACTCCCGCCGGAAATCATGACCGCGATGGCGCCGGGATTTTGAAACACCGCATCGGGTGCCGCTTCAAGCCGTCGTCGCCCGGTCTCGCCGCACCCCTACCGTCATCCGGGAATGCCGCCTGCCTGTTGCAGCCGATCGCGTCCGCGGGTATCTCGTTTTCCCGGGCGAAACCGCCAACTGCGACCGTGGTCGCTGGACCGCAACAAACGATCTTGCTAGCTTTTTATCATGCGACAATGGCTGCGCGATATCTGGCAGCGCGGCGCGTTGCGCGCCCAGCTTGACACCTACCGGCACGCTTTCGAGACGACGGCCGCCGACCGCGACCGCCTGTTGCGCGAGCTGCGTCACGACCCGCCGCCGCAGACCGACGACGACGAGGGTCTTGGCCGCTACTGGCAAAAACCAACCGATATTCACCGCGACATCATCGCCGCCAAGGCACACGACGGCGGCGACGGCCCGGCATTGTTTCGCCGACTGATCGATACCGGCTTTGTCCTCCAGCACGCACTCGTTCGCAACCGCGCGCATATTGGCCGACTGATCGACTGGCAGATCACGCATCTCCGCGACGAGGGCCTCGACGTTCGTGCGCTGCCGCCGGAGATCGCCGAATTGAACATATTGCCGGCGCACACGCTGTTCGAAACCGACGGCCGCATCGTCGGAACGGACTTTCTGCGCTTTCTCGAATATCTGCACGTTGTGGAGCGGCACGGGCTTGTGCCCGCCGGCGCCACGATTGTTGAAATCGGCGCCGGCTATGGCGGGCTGGCGCGGCTCCTCAAACTGCGCCACGCGCCGGCGACGATATATCTGCTCGATATCTACGAAACGTTGGCGGGTGCGGAACTTTATCTGCGCCACGCCTGGCCGCAGAGCCGCATTGCCTATTTCGATCCGTCCGCGCCGCAGGCGGCCGCCGGCGCCGAATTTATCCTCTGCCGCCTTGAGGATGCCGACGCGCTGACGGGACTAGGGTCTGTACCCAGATAACGGATTGAATAATTGGAACGAACATGATTCACCGTGCGCGGAGGTGGGTCATGCGATTTGATTTGAGCGATGACGAATGGGCTCTTTTGGAGCCGCTGATGCCG
>WBUW01000218.1 GCA_008933495.1 Pseudorhodoplanes sp. | reverse complement strand
TGCCTGCATCGGCCGAGCGCGCTCGACCGGCCGCTGCAGGCATTTTATCGCGAAGTCAACCAGGCGGCACGCGACGGTCACCGCGTATTGTCGACGCTCGATGACGCGCGTTCGATGCGTTATCTGAGGGGCTATATCGAAGGCGTTGACGCGCAGCTGCGCTCGGCGGAGTAAAACGCGCGCAACGATTTTCGGGCTGCAATGGCGGGCGGCATTGGCACGAAGCCGTACCACACTTTCCGCCCAATATCCGCAGGCAATAAACCGCGAGCGGTGGTAACCCCGGATCAATCGCCGTTGCGGCCGCGCCTGCCGAATTCCGCACGCGGCTTGATCCCGGTGAGGTGGCGCGGCAGCGCGCCAGCGGCCGGTCCGGCAACCTTTGCCGCGGCAAGCGCGGTCGTGGCGGGTTGCCGCGCCGCCGGCGGCTTGATTGTGACCTCGCCTTCGGGCAGTTCGCCGGCCTCGATGCGCTGCATTCGCTGCGCGATGCGGCGCGGCAACAGGAAGAATTGCAGCATGACGCGGATGGTCACGAATATCGCAGCCGGAAGCCCGATCAGGTGGGTGCCGACAATCGGGGCGGCGAGGCTGATCGCTTCCGGCCGCACCGTGGCGGCCGCGACATAGACCGGAGCCCACACGGTAATGGTGAGGGCGGTATTTGCCACCGTCGAGAAAATCCAGAGCGGGCTTTGCGGATCGCAGCTCCAGTAGAACAGCACGGCCGCCTTGTCGGGATGGCAGCCATTGGCATGGCCGAAGATCGCCGGCCCGTAATCGAGCGTCCAGAAGGTCACGACCCAGAGCGCGACATAGGCAAACCCGGCCTGCCAGACGATGAAAGTCAGATAGTCCTGTAGCCGCCGCATGGCCGTTCATAACCCGCGTTTCGCCGCGAAATTATGGTGTTCGGCTTACCCGTCCGTTGCCTTAATCGCGCACTCAGGGCAGCGACATCAACAGCGGAGCGATGCGGTTAACGCGCGGTAAACGGCCCGCTCTCGCGCGGCGCCCGGCGCGACATGGTGACGCCCCGACGCAGATTGCGGCTTCACGAGCCGCCGCGCGCCGGCGGCATCACGACCTTGTCGCGCGCGCAGGCGCGCCGCTCAACCTCCGGGCAGTCGCGGAAACGGAATTCCTTGGTCATGCAAATCCGCACTTCGCTAAGCCGCCGGCTGTCGCAGGTCACGGCAACGGCTTGACGCGACAGGCCGGGATTGGAGGTGACGAACGCGGCTTCCACTTCCTCGGGCGTTACGCTGAGATGGGTCTTCACCTCGCGGAATTGTTCGGGAATTGTCATCGCCCCGTGCGCCTTGCGGACCGCATCGAAATAATCGCGCGGCCCAAGGCCGGTGCAGGTGCCGTGCCGGTCCCACTGATTGAAGACCAGACGCGGGCTCGGCATCAGGTCGAGCATCGAGGACATGATGGCGCGATTGAGCCGCGGCGCCGGAATCTGGCAGTCGCGCGGATAGCCGCGCTCATATTGCGGCCAAAGGCCGTGCACGACGAAATGATAGGGCCGAGCACCGCATTGCTGCTGGGGAATGCGGTCGGGGGAGCGTTCGGTCGCGGCTTCGCAATAGGACGGCGACCAGGACAAGGCGAGCACATAGAAATCGAATCTTCCCGGCTCGTGCCGCCGCCCCTCCTGCGCGCGCGCTTCATTCGAGAATATCGCGAGCACCAGGGCTGTGACCAACACGCGGAGCGAGAACACGCAAACGCCGGCGCGCCGAGAGGAAATTGCGATCGCAGAGGAGATGGTGATTGCAGGAGAAATCCGGGTTGACCTGATCATCTGATACCCCCGACTGAAACAACAATATTCAGTTTAGCGCTGCTAAAGGAACAATACAAGAACAAAACGGAAAGAAAACGGGCTCGGAATCAGGGCCGGGCGGCCCGGCAGGCGGGTGCATAGGCAAGGTTGCGGTCGAGGCCGACCACGCACCATTGCACGCCAAAGATTGCGCCGATCGGGCCCAGATCCTCCGCGATCAGGTAATGGATCGGCCGGCGGACGCCGTCAGAAATCAACGCCGTTCCCGAACAGAAGCGGCGCGGGATGGCGTCGGGAGACCACGGCCGGAAGGCGGTTTCATGGATGCGTTCAACGCTGACGATGCGCAGGCCTGAATGCCAGTAGCGGCCTTCCTTGTGCGCGAAGCGCCATTGGATCGACGACAGCGCCCAGGCATTGTCGCAGGCCGGCACGCGGCCGCTATAGCGGGGTCCGCTCATCCAGGAATTCTTCTCGATCCAGCTTGCGGCGTGAGTCGAGGGGGCAACGCACAGCAATGCAAATGCCAGCGAAAAAATCCGAGACACGGAACCCGACATCTCACATCCCACCATGAGGAAGCGACGGTGCCGCGCGCGCGGGGGACGGTCAAGGCCCGTTGGTTGGCTGATTTCCGAAAAGGCGGTCCGGCCGGACCGCGGCGCTACCCACAGGTTTTTGCCGAAATGTGCCTTTCCCGGGGCGTTGATCACAAGGTAATCAACCACCGCCGCTGGAAGCGGGCGGCGACCTTCGCCAATATGACCATCGTGGAGTTGCGTGTGTTTCCGCTTGGCATGGAGCACAGCAATGGCCGAACCCATCAAACTTCAGCCGGTCGAAACGGTTTTTGGCATCCGCGCGGCGAGCCGCCTGGTTACCGAGGTCATGCCGCCCTGGATTCAGGATCTTGGCATCCTTGTCGAAGCGATCGAAGCGGTCCGTCCGCCGGGTGCTGCGATCGACTGGAGGCCGGGAGCGGTGCTGCGGCTGCCGTTCGCAAAAAGACTGTCGCGCGACGGCGAGGCGCTGTGGCCGCAGGCGCTTGCCGCCTTTGCCGATACCGCGATGATCGTTGCTTCGTCGGCGGCCTGGAATGGTTATCGGCCGATGAGTCCGATCGACCAGACCGTCCATCATCTGCGAACGGCGTCATTCGATGTTCTGGCAGATGCGCGCATCCTGCGCGTCACCCGCGCGGCGTGCTTTGGTCAGATCAGCTTGTTGAGCGCGGTCGATAAACGGCCGCTCGCCATGGTATCGAGCGTCTACGCCGTCGCTTGACCCGGCTTTCGGGCGAACTGCCGCAAAATCTTCCTGCCGGTTCGTGATCCGCTGCGTGCGACCCGCAACGGCAAGTTGACGCTGTGTGCGCCGACCGCGGGCGGCGCGCCGGGACGCCGATATAGCGTCACTGTCCTGTCGCCTCCGCCTCTGCCGCAGCGCCGATCCGGATCGGCCCGGTGGAGCCCGGCTTCACCGAAGGCGCTGAAGGCGGCGCCCTTGCCGACCCGCGATGCGCGGTGAACCGCTAAGCCGGCTGTTGCGACCAAGGGGAGAGCCGAGAGCGCCGCAACCGGGAGAACCACCATGGCCGACCGCCGCAGCCTTCGCCTGATCGGGATCGTTTACGGCAGCCTGACCGGCCTCGTGATGCTGGTCGCCGGGATCGTCGTGAGCGGCCATGTGCTTGGCCACTGGCAGCTCGATCGGCAGCCGGGGTCGGTTCTTCAGCTCTCGATCAATCCTCGCTGAGCGTCGAGGCGCGCATTGTTCGCCCGGCAAGCAGCAGGTCTCAGCGGCGGGCCAGCAAGACAATCAATCCGATAATCAGGGCTGCGAGGGTGATGCCGCCGAGCCGAAGCATGGCGGCGGGAACGCCGGGCGCCGTGTGCGCGACGCGGCGTGTCTTGATCGGGTCTTCGTCGTTTTCGGGTCGGATCGTTTTCACGGCATGTCCTTTCGTGGCCGGGGAGACCACGACATTTCGTCGCGCGCGCAAGGCATACGGCTCAGCCGGACAGGCACGCTGTCAGGTTTGCGCAAGAAAGCATGGAAACGGGCGGGGCCGACGGTATCCGGCGCTTACCAGTTGCGCTTGAATCCGGCGGTCAGGCTTTTTTCCGGTATCCCGGTCGCGGTTTCGGTGACCGTGCCGGTGAGGTTGACGCCATCGAACAATTTCTGTTCGGCCTTGAAGGTGCGCAGCCAGCGTTCGTCGGTGCTCGTCATGCTGGTGCCGACCGAGAATGCGGTGCCGGTGGGAAGATTGAGGCGCGCGCTGGTATCGGTCTTGTAGATTGGCGATGGTGTTGCGAGCGGCGCTCCCGTTTCCGGATGAGGCAGCGCCGGGGCGGCCAGCGTCTGGGTGACCGAATAGCCATTCTGCAATGTCACTGTCGAGCGCGGGCCGACCGGGATCGATTTGGAAATCGTCGTGCCGACCCGGCGCTGCTCCTGCAGCGGATCGTAGCGCGCATCGACCGAGGCCTTGTCCCAGCCGAGCGGAAGACCGAGCGAAGGCGCGGTGAGGTTGGCCCAGGCGGCGCCGGAGGATTGCGGCGGCGTTGTGCCGGGGATCAGGTGATCGGGATTGACCGGCCGCAGCATCGGCGACGGCGGTGCGGTCAGATTCATATCGACGCCGACCTTGCTTTCCAGCAGCGTGGGCAATTTGCCGTTGACGGTGACCGCGGACGAGCCGTCCGCGTTGTCGCTCTTTTTCCACTCGACGCCTTTTGCGGTTGCGGGCGCCGGACGCTGCGGCAATGCCGGTGCCGCACCCGGTTGCGCGAAGCGCGTCATATCCCAGTTGAGCACGGTCCAGTCGGGTAGCGCGGTTCCGCTTGCGTCCGTCGCAACCGCCGGCTCCTGCTCTGGCGCCTGTGCGGGACGTAGGCCGAGATCTTCGGCGGCGACGCCCGCCGGCCAGGCGAGCACGATCAGACACAGGGTTGCGAGGGACGCCGTCAACGATCGCATGGCTGGTCTTTGCAAGTGGCTTTTTGCGATATGAGGCCGCGGATGCGAGCGGGATTGCCTCGCACCGTTGCATGGCGTTTGTGAGGCATCCGTTGTTAATCGAGCGCTAACGTCACCGGCATGCCGAACGTCTGCATGAAGGACTCGACGGCTTCGTGTCCTGCCGGCCACAGCCTGTGGCGCGACGGCGTCAGGGACAGCGATCCGCAATGGCGGCGCTGGCCTGTTCGGCCGTGATGTCGAGTCGGTTCAATTGCTGGTCGCGCTCGGAACCGGTCACGCATTGCGCGGTGACGGCGCGCGCGCGGCCGAGATTCACGAAATGGGTCCGGTCGGCGGCGCACGCATCGTCCGATCTGGCCGGTCCTGCGCGCAGCGCCGCGGTTCCGCTGTCGTGCAGGCCGGCATAGGAGGTGTCGAGATCGCGCTGACACAGCGGCGCGTGCAGCCCCGCGCCTGCCGGCGCGGCCATCAGCGCGGCAAGAACAGGAACAAGAGCGGGAACAAGAACGGGAACAAGCATGCAACGCAACCGCATGACGCATCTCCTGAGGCCCGCTTCGGTGGGTCGCTGCCAGGAGGAACAAGGTTCAATCCGCCCGGCGCGCGGCTTTCGCGCGGTCAGGCCACCGCCGACAGATCGATCGGATGGCCGAGCGCCTGCTCGACCACGTCGAAGCTGTCGAAAATCGCTTTCAGCGCCACCAGCCGGCCGTCCCGGAATTTCGCGAACTGCGCAAGGCGCAGGCTCAAGGTGCGGCCGGAGCGCCGGTCGATCGCGGTGATGCGCACCAGCGCCGCCGCGCTGTCGCCGCTGGCGAGCGCGGTTTCGCGGTCGCATTGCACGAGATGAAGGATGCCCGACACTTCCCGGCACATGTCGAGCACCGCCATCCTGCCGCGGCGCTGGCCGAAGAAGGGGAACAGGTCGACCGGCCCGAACACGATCCATTCGACATCGTCGTCGAGAAAAGGAGCCAATTGACCGGGATCGTGCGACGCCAAGGCATCGCAAAACGCGCGGCTGACGCCGCGCATGGCACTCTCGCTCATGATCCTGCCCGTCCTGAAA
>WBUW01000217.1 GCA_008933495.1 Pseudorhodoplanes sp. | reverse complement strand
GCGTGCGAACGGACATGGAAATCATCGCTTCCGCCGATATTTCCCGGTTTCTTCGCCGCGCCGGCATCAGGCGCCCGAAGGGTTAACAAAGGGTGAACGGCCTGGCGCCGGTTCAACGAGCATATCGCACCGGGCGGGTCAATGCGACCGCCCGCTCCCGGCGTCTTCGGCCCGGCGGTGTGCCTTTTTTGCCTCGTCCCGCAGGTTCCACAAGATACCGGACAGCATCACCGCACCGCCGACAAAGACGAACACGTCCAGCCTCTCGTCGAAAAACCACCAGCCGACAAGCGCGATCAGCGGCACGCGCAGGAAGTCGATCGGCATCACGATCGTGGCGTCGCCGGCGCGCAGCGCATTGGCAAGGCAATAATGCGCGGACAGGCCGGCGACGGCGATTCCGATGAGGGCGGGGATCTGCGCCGCGCCGAGCTTGCCAAGAAACAGCGGATCGCTGACGGCCAGGCCCATCGGCGCCTGTATCGCGTTCATCCAGAAGACGATCGCAAATGTGCCCGCGCTCGCCGTGAGTTTCTTGGTCAGGACATTGAACAGCGCATAGCCGAGCGCGGCGAGCAGCACGAGCAGGGCGGCCGGCTGAAACGCCTGCAAGCCAGGCCGCAGGATGATCAGCGTCCCGATGAGGCCGAGCACCACGACGCCGGCGCGGCTGAGCGTCATCCTTTCGCCCAGGATGACGAGCGCCATCATCGCCATCCAGACCGGCATGGTGAATTCGAGCGCGAACACCGTCGCCAGCGGCAGCAGCGTCAGACTCAAGGCCCAGCAATATTGCGCGCCGAAATGCACGGCGCTGCGGGCGATATTGATGCCCATATGCTGCGGCCGGAATCCGTGCCGCAGCTCGGGACGCAGCAGCGCGAGCGCCAGCAGGATGATGACGGCGCTGCCCGAGCGGAGGGTCAGGATTTCGATGATGCTCAATGCGCCGGCGAGCCCCCGGATCGAGAGCGCCATCGCAGAGAACGACAGGAGGGTGCCGCTCATCCACAGGACGATGCGGCCGATATCGGCGGGTTTCACATCGGGTCCGTAGCAGGAAACGGCGCCTGAAGCTGTGCGTTTCGCACAGGGGCGTCATTCCGCGTCGGGCTGGTTTTCCGGTCTGGCCTTGTCGAAGGCGGCAAGCTTGTTGCAGGTGGCGTCGACGCCGACGATCTTCGGGAAGGCATCGAGCGGCACCTTGAACCGGCGGGCGTTGAAAACCTGCGGCACGAGGCAGAGGTCGGCGAGCGAGACATGCGGGCCGAAGGCATACGGACCCGGCCGGATGAGTTTCTCGATCGCCTCGAAACCGGCGGTGACCCAGGACGCATACCAGGCGTTCACCGTCGCCTCGTCGTGCCCGAGCTTGCGCAGATAGGCGAGCGTTCCGGTATTGTTGAGCGGATGGATGTCACAGGCGACGATCTGGGCAACAGCGCGCACATGCGCGCGTTCGGCGGCGCCGGTCGGCAACAGCGCCGGGTCGGGGAAAACCTCGTCGAGATATTCGATGATCGCCATCGACTGGATGAGCGTCTCCCCGCTGGAAAGGGCGAGGGCGGGCACGCGCATCTGCGGATTGATCGCGCGGTATTCCGGGCGCTTGTGGTGGCCGCCGTCCTTGGCCAGATGAACGAACACCGACTCATAGGGCAGTTGCTTCAGATTGAGCGCGATGCGCACGCGGTAGGCGGCCGACGAGCGGAAATAGTTATAAAGCTTCACGTCTCCTCCTGATCCCCGGTACGGTCCGTGCGCGCGCGGCCGTGCCGGCAATATCGTGTCAGCGCGGATTGCCCTTGCGGCCGTCGGTGATCTCCTCGGCGAGCGTGGCCGCGGCCTTGGTTAGGCGCTCGACGGCGCGCGCGAATGCCGCGCGATCGGAGGGTTCGATCACATCGGTCAGCCGCTGGGCAAAGGCCAGCGCGGTCGGAGCGAATTCCTCGTAGATCGATCGGCCGGCCGGCGTGAGCGACAGAAACGACTCGCGCAGGTCGTTGCGGTTGGTCCGCCGCGTGATGAATTTGCGCTTTTCCAGAAGGGCCACCGCGCGCGAGACCTTGGTCTTGTGCATATGGCTGTGCTGTCCGATGTCTTTCCCGGTCATGACGCCATACTGGCCGAGGGTCACGAGCACCCGCCATTCCGGAACCCCGATCCCGTATCGCTCGGAATAGATCCGCGACAAGGCCTGCGAGACGAGGCTTGCCACCACGTTGAGCTGATAGGGCAGGAATTCCTCGAGCTTCAACGGCGCGGGATGGCCCGTCCGGTCGATCGCCCGTCGCCCGTCATTGTCAGCCGCACCGCCCTGCATTCCGGTGGCCCGTCATTGCATTGCCGCCCCCGCGCGGGCTGCAGCCGCGGACCATGGCCGAACTTTTCAACCCGCGCAACGGCCGGCCGGTCAGTCGCGCGCCAGATTGGCCCGCATCAGCACAGCCACCTGCCGGTCCGCCGCGCGCGCGGATCGTTCGAGCGCCGCGGCGACGCCGCGCTGGTCGGCCGGCGTGCGGTTCTGGCTCAGCTTGCTTTTGCCTTCGATCGCCTCGACGGCGAGCTGGACGCCGACGATGCCCTTTAGCTGGCGCGCGAGATAATCGGCCGGGGCATCCGCCACCGACCAGGGTATTTCCGATCCGCTTTCCAGGCGCGCCGTGAGGGCTTCCACATTCTGCCGCAGCCGGTCGATGTCGTCGAAAAACGCCACCCGGCCGCGCAGGTAGATCGTGCGGTAGTTCCAGGTCGGCACCGCCTTGCCGTGCTCGGCCTTCGAGGGATACCAGCCCGGCGAGACATAGGCATCTTCGCCCATGATCATGGCGAGCGCGGGCTTCGAAACATCGGTGTCGCGCCATTGCGCGTTGGCGCGCGACAGGTGGCCGGTGAGCGCGCCGAGCGGTCCCGCATCGCGATCATAGGCGAGCGGCAGATGGCCGACGATCGGTCCGTCCGCCCCGACCGTGATCAGCGTGACAAGGCCGGCGGCCGCGACCCGCTCCTTCAACGCGGCAATGTCGGTCTCCTGGAACGCCGGCGGATTGAAAAACATCGTTGCCTCCTCGTGCGTGTGGCGTGCGGCCGTTGCGTTGCCAACACGAAATCTCCCTTATCCGGGCGCCGAATGCCAGCCGGACATTGCCGGGCGCGTGCCCGGTGCGCACAAACCGCTTGCATGGACGCGCGGCAGGGCGTTCGATAATTGCATGACCGACCTGCAGACCCTGTCGCCGCCGCGCGCCCGCTTTGACGCCATCGCCGCGCGGGCTTTCGACATCAAGCGGATGCCGGCGGATTTCATCGACAATCCGTTTCCCTATTACCATGCGCTGCGCGAGCACGACCCGGTTCACCGTATGCCGGACGGGGCATATTTTCTCACGCGTTATGCCGATTGCGAGGCGGTATACAAGGATACCCGCAGGTTTTCCTCCGACAAGAAAATCGAATTCCGCCCCAAGTTCGGCGACGGCCCGCTGTTCGAGCATCACACGACAAGCCTCGTCTTCAACGACCCGCCGCTGCACACGCATGTGCGCCGGGCGATCCAGGGCGCGCTGTCGCCGCGGGCGATCGCCGAAATGGAAGGCGGGCTGGTTGCGCTGGTCGACCAGCTCATCGCCCAGATGGCCGCCAAGGGTGATGTCGATCTGATCGAGGATTTTGCATCCGCCATTCCGGTGGAAATCATCGGCAACCTGCTGGATGTGCCGCGGCCGGAGCGGGGACCCTTGCGCGGCTGGTCGCTTGCGATCCTGGGCGCGCTCGAACCGGTCTTGACTGCCGAGCAGCTTCAGCGCGGCAACGCAGCGGTGCGCGACTTCCTCGCTTACCTGAAGGGGCTGGTTGGCGACCGCCGCCGGCAGCCGGGCGATCCCGACAAGGACGTGCTGACGCGCCTGATCGTCGGCGAACATGAAGGCCGCAAGCTCAGCGAGACCGAGCTCTTGCAGAATTGCATCTTCATTCTCAATGCCGGGCACGAGACCACGACCAACCTGATCGGCAACGCACTCTATACGCTGGCGCAATGGCCGGACGAACGCGCGCGGCTCTTGGCCGATCCGTCCGGGATGAAGACCGCGATCGAGGAGGTGCTGCGGTTCGAAAGCTCCAACCAGCTCGGCAACCGCATCGTGACCGAGGATACCGCGCTTGGCGGCGTCGCGATGCCGCGGGGGACGCTCATCACGCTCTGCATCGGGGCCGCCAACCGCGACCCGGCGCAGTTTCCTGACCCGGACCGCTTCGATGTCGCGCGCAATCCGAACCGCCATCTGGCATTTGCCAGCGGGATTCACGTTTGCGCCGGCATGAACCTGGCGCGGCTGGAAGGCCGGATCGCGATCGAGCGGTTTCTCGCCCGCTTTCCCGGCTATGAATTGTCCGGTGAGCCGGCACGTTCTCCGCGCGCGCGATTCCGCGGGTTCCTGGCGTTGCCGGCCCGGCTCGGCTGATGCGTCCGAAAAACTAGCGCTTGCGCACGAACGTCTGCCGGCGCGTCGGCGGGGCGCTCAGCGCTTCGCCCTTGTGGCGGAAGCTGATGCGTCCGCGCGTCAGGTCGTATGGCGACATTTCAACGGTCACGCGGTCGCCGGTGCCGGTGCGGATTCGGAATTTGCGCATCTTGCCCGAGGTGTAGGCCAGCACCTCGTGGTCATTGTCGAGCTTGACGCGGAAGTGGCCGTCGGGAAGGACCTCGGTGACCGTCCCGTCGAATTCGATCATCTCTTCTTTTGCCATGAAAACCTTTCGATCGTGATTGCGGCTGTCAGGTTCAAGATTGCAGGAAACCGACCGTCGCGATGCTTCCATTATAGGTTTCTTTGTGCGCGCGGTCTTGCCGCGTATTGTGTTTCCGGCCGGGCCGGGCTCCGTTCTGCCCGCGCGCGACGGGGCTGTGGCGCCCGCGCTGTTTTCCGTTCGCGCGCTGGGTGGTCGCGGCAGAGGCACGTTCGCCGCCGGCCGGCCGGCCGGTGGCGGGAATGGCAAGCCCGATCAGCCGTTCGATCGCGCGCAGATAGGCCCGCTCTTCGGCATCGCAGAACGAGATCGCCACGCCGTCCGCTCCCGCCCGCGCCGTGCGGCCGATCCGGTGCACATAGCTTTCCGGGACATTGGGAAGGTCGTAATTGATGACATGCGTCACCCCCTCGACGTCGATGCCGCGCGCGGCAATGTCGGTCGCCACGAGCGTGCGGACCCGGCCGTCGCGGAATGCGGCGAGGGCGCGTTCGCGCTGGTTCTGCGACTTGTTGCCGTGAATGGCTTCGGCCGCAAGGCCGCTCTTGCCGAGCTGGCGTACGACCTTGTCGGCGCCGTGCTTGGTACGGGTAAAGACGAGGGCGCGGTCGATCGGTTCGCCGCGCAGGATCGCCGCGAGCAGCTCCGCCTTGCCGGAACGTTCGACATGCATCACGCGCTGTGCGACGCGCTCGGCGGTGGTGGCGGCCGGCGTCACCGCCACCCGCGCGGGATCGGTCAGCATCTCACGCGCCAGCGCCTCGATTTCCGGCGCCATGGTGGCGGAGAAAAACAGCGTCTGGCGTCGCTTCGGGAGCTTGGCGACGATTTTGCGGATATCGCGGATGAAGCCCATGTCCAGCATGCGGTCGGCTTCATCGAGCACGAGGATTTCGACCCGGTCGAGGCGCAAGGCATTGCCCTGGACGAGGTCGAGGAGACGTCCCGGCGTTGCGACCAGAATGTCGACGCCGTTGAGCAGCGCGCGCACCTGCCGGCCCATCGGCACCCCGCCGATGGCGAGCGCGACGCTGGTCTTGAGATGGCGGCCATAGGTCTTGAAGCTGTCGAGTATCTGGCCCGACAATTCGCGCGTCGGACTGAGCACCAGGACGCGCGGCGACTTGC
>WBUW01000216.1 GCA_008933495.1 Pseudorhodoplanes sp. | reverse complement strand
GTACTGCGCCAGGAACGCCTCGTGACGCTGGAGGAATTCGGCGCTCGACATGGCGGCGGCGCCACCGTGGCCGCCCTGCGCTTCGAGGGTGCCGGCAGGCGATGCGTCGTGCTCCGCATTGCCGATCCGTTGACCGAAGGGCAGCGGCGCGGCGCCATAGGCGGCCCAGGCGCCGTAAAGGGCGACGCCGCCGAATCCGAACGCCGTGATGAATCCGCGGCGCGATGTCAGGTGTTGTTTCGATAACATGGGAATTGCCTCTTGCCATATGACAGGACAACGCACGCGATCGACGGGATCGCTGCGCGCGCAGTTCGGTGTGCCCGCCGAAGCGGTGCTTTCAGAGGCGGGGAGGGTGCGGGTCGAGTCCGGGTGGACGGCCGTCCGGGACGGCATCGGAGGGCAACCGCCATCCGATCTGCAGCAGCGGCAGCCCATGCTGCGATCTGTCCGGGGCGGGCAGGATCAGCGCCGTCCCGGCGATGCAGCAGGCGGTTGTGTCCGCCTGCGGCGCAGGAGCCGTGTCCGCGCCGCGTTGCAGATCACGACACGGCTGGGCGTCGCCGTGATGCAAGATGCCGGCGCTGGCGGTGCTGGTCCAGGCGTGCAGGCTTGTCCACGCGTGCAGGCTTGGCGCCGCAGGAAGCGCCAAGCCGATCGCCAAAATCAGGCCGATCAATCTGACTCGCATGCCGGTGCCACCGGTTGTTTGTGACCACTTATCGCGGCGTTTCTTGAGAGCATTGATTTCGCTCAATTTTGTGGCGGCGCAGGGATAACGCCGCCGCTGCCGGCAGATGTGATTGTATAACAGCCATGGCCCGCCTCATATCCCTTCGGCCTCTGCGCGAGAATTAACGGGGATTTGCATGAGCGGCGCCTGCGGACACTGTCATACCGTCTTTGACGGCCTGTCGACGGATTATCGTCGCCGGCTCTGGCTCGTCATCGCGATCAATGCCGCCATGTTCATTGTCGAGATGGGCGCCGGCGCGTTCGCCGGCTCGCGCGCGTTGCAGGCCGATGCGCTCGATTTCCTGGGCGACGCGCTGACCTACGGCATCAGCCTCGCCGTGCTCGGCGCCGCGCTGCGGGTGCGCGCGGGGGCGGCGCTGGCGAAAGGCGCAAGCCTGACCGTGATGGGCCTGTGGGTGTTCGCGGCGACCGCCTATCACGTGTTTGTTCTCGGCGTGCCGCGCGCGGAAATCATGGGCGCCGTCGGTTTTCTCGCGCTCGCCGCCAACGTCGCCAGCGTGCTCGTGCTCATGCGCTACAAGGACGGCGACGCCAATGTGCGCTCGGTCTGGCTGTGTTCGCGCAACGACGCCATCGGCAATGCCGCGGTGATGGCCGCCGCGCTCGCGGTCTGGGGCAGCGCGAGCAAGTGGCCGGACCTGATCGTGGCGGCGATCATGGCCGCGCTGTTTCTGTGGTCGTCGATGCAGATTCTGCGGCAGGCGATGCGGGAAATGCGGAGCGGAGAGGCTGCAGCCATCGGACACCGGCACTGATCGCAATTGTCCGGCGCCACCGGCCGGCGATCTTACGGCCACTTCACTTCCGGCGGCAGCGAGGAGAGGATCGCGTCGACATTGCCGCCGGTGCGCAGCCCGAAAATCGTGCCGCGGTCGTAGAGCAGGTTGAACTCGACATAGCGGCCGCGGCGCACGAGCTGCTCCTCGCGCTCGGCCTCGCCATGGCTCCTGCTGAAATTTGCGCGCACGAGCTTCGGATAGACATCGAGAAAGGCGCGGCCGACCGCCTGCGTGAAGGCGAAGTCCGCTTCCCAGTCGCCGCTGTCGAGCCAGTCGTAGAAGATGCCGCCGATCCCGCGCGGCTCGCCGCGGTGCCTGAGGAAGAAATACTCGTCGCACCAGCTCTTGAACTTGTCGTAGGGCGCGACCGCGGCATGGGCGTCGCAGGCTTTCTTCATCGCGGCGTGGAATTCGATGCTGTCGGGATCGCTCTGCGCGCGCCGCGCGTTCAGGACCGGCGTGAGGTCGGCGCCGCCGCCGAACCAGGCCCTGGTGGTGACCACGAAGCGCGTATTCATGTGCACGGCCGGCACGTTCGGATTCCACGGATGCGCGATCAGCGAAATGCCCGAGGCCCAGAAGCGCGGGTCGTCGGCGGCGCCGGGAATCTCGTTGCGGAATTCCGGCGCGAATTCCCCGTGCACGGTCGAGACGTGGACGCCGACCTTTTCGAATACGCGGCCTTTCATGATCGACATGACGCCGCCGCCGCCCGCGCCGGCTTTAGCCGGCCCGGAATCCAAATTGCCGATCTCGGGTAAACCCGAGATCGGGTGCGCGCCGGTGTGATCCTTGCGCTGCCAGGGCGTGCGCGCGAAGCGACCGGGCTCGCGGCCGGAATTGGGCGCGCCGCGCGGCAGGTCCTGCTCCAGCGCCTCGAACGCCGCGCAGATGTCGTCGCGCAGGAGTTCGAACCAGACGCGCGCGCGCGCCTTGCGCTGGTCGATGCGAACGGTGCCCGCGCGCCGGGCGGTCGGTGCGTCCATCGGTCTAGCTTTCCGGTCTCGCCTGCCGCAGGGCCTCACCCAATGCCATCGCGGCGGTCATCGCCACATTGATCGAACGCAAGCCCGGCCGCATCGGGATCACCAGCCGCACCTCGGCGGCCTCCGCCACCGCCGGCGGCACCCCGGCCGACTCGCGGCCGAACAGGAGAATGTCCGCGGCCGCATAGGCATGCGCAAGGTAGGACGTCTGCGCCCGCGTCGTGAACAGCACGAGCCGCAGCCTTTCGCCGCGGCGCCAGTCGTCGAAGTGCCGGAACGAAGCATGGCGCACGATCGTGACCTGATCGAGGTAATCCATCCCGGCGCGGCGGAAGGCGCGGTCGGTGAGCGGAAAGCCGGCCGGCCCGATCAGGTGGGCCTCGACGCCGAGGCAGGCGCACAGGCGCAGAATCGTGCCGGTGTTCTGCGGGATGTCGGGCTCGTAGAGCGCAAGGCGCATGCCGGTCGGGTGACCTTTTCGGGGGCGCGGCGCCGGGCAAAAAGCGCCGTCAGACGAATGATTTGTGCGTCACTTTATCATCGCCGCGAACACGCTCTTGCACTACCCCTGCAAGGGTGCCAATAAACGCCCACCGGATCGCGCCTTCCCCTTGCAGGATCGGCGGCGCCCGGTCCGCCCGTTGCCTTCGGCGCCCCCTGCGGGCCGTCCAGACGGCGTCCTTGCCGGGCGGCGCTCTCGGCACGATGGGGAGACAATCTGTGACGACCATGTCCTCGGCGGAACACACGCGCCGCGACTTTCTTTACATTGCAACCGGAGCAGTCGGAGCGGTCGGCGCCGCCGCCGTGACCTGGCCGCTGATTTCCCAGATGAATCCGGACGCCTCTACCGTCGCCGCCGGCGCGCCGATCGAGGTCGATCTTGCCCCGGTCGCGGAAGGCCAGGTGATCAAGGTGTTCTGGCGCGGCAAGCCGATCTTCATCAACCACCGCAGCAAGAAAGAGATCGACGACGCCCGCAACGTCAATGTCGGCTCGCTGCCCGATCCCGAACCCGACCAGCAGCGGGTGAAGTCGGGCAAGGACGAGTGGCTCGTGCTGATCGGCATCTGCACCCATCTCGGCTGCATCCCGATCGCCCACCAGGGTTCCTATAACGGCTATTTCTGTCCCTGCCACGGCTCGGTCTACGACACCTCGGGGCGCATCCGCTCCGGCCCCGCCCCCACCAATCTCCCGCTGCCGCCCTACGAATTCGTCTCCGACACCAAGATCCGGATCGGCTGAACTCGGCATCCGACTGACCTGAAGGTTCCACTATGAGCGGACATTCGACCTACCAGCCGCAAAGCGCTTTCATGAAATGGATGGAGCGCCGGCTGCCGATAGCAAGCCTGGTCCATTCCTCCTTCGTCGTCTATCCGACGCCGCGCAATTTAAATTACTGGTGGACGTTCGGCGCCATCCTGAGCGTCATGCTGGTGGCGCAGCTCGTCACCGGCATCGTGCTGGTGATGCATTACACTCCGCATGAAACGATGGCGTTCAATTCCGTCGAGCACCTCATGCGCGACGTGAATTACGGGTGGCTGATCCGCTACCTGCATTCCAACGGCGCCGCGATGTTCTTCCTGGCGGCCTATGTGCACATGTTCCGCGGCATGTATTACGGCTCCTACAAGGAGCCGCGCGAGGTGCTATGGATCCTCGGCGTCATCATCTATGTGCTGATGATGGCGACCGGCTTCATGGGCTATGTGCTGCCGTGGGGCCAGATGAGCTTCTGGGCCGCCACCGTCATCACCAACCTGTTCTCGGCCATCCCGCTGGTCGGCGAGGCCGTCGTCACCTGGCTGTGGGGCGGCTATTCGGTCAGCAATCCGACCCTGCAACGCTTCTTCTCGCTGCACTATCTCTTGCCGTTCGCGATCGTCGGCGTCGTCGTGCTGCACGTCTGGGCGCTGCACGTGGTCGGCCAGAATAATCCGACCGGGGTCGAGCCGAAGTCCGACAAGGACATGGTGCCGTTCACCCCGCATGCGACCGTCAAGGACAGCTTCATGATGGCCGTGTTCCTGATCCTGTACGCGTGGTTCGTGTTCTACCTGCCGAACTATCTGGGGCACGCCGACAACTACATCCAAGCCAATCCGGCGGTGACGCCCGCCCACATCGTGCCGGAATGGTATTATCTGCCGTTCTACGCGATCCTGCGCGCGATCCCCGACAAGCTGATGGGCGTGGTGGCGCTGTTCGCCTCGATCCTGATCCTGGCATTCCTGCCCTGGCTCGACACCTCGAAAGTGAAATCGGCGCGCTACCGTCCGCTCTACCGCCAGTTCTTCTGGATTTTCGTGGCGGTCTGCGTCGGGCTCGGCTGGCTCGGCGCCAAGCCGGCCGAAGGCGGCTATGTGCTCGCCGCCCGCGTGCTCACCTTCTATTACTTCGCCCACTTCCTGATCGTGCTGCCGCTGCTTGGCTTCTTTGAGAAAACCAAGCCGCTGCCGAATTCCATCTCGGAATCGGTGCTCGGCGAACGCTCGAAAGCCTGAGGAGGAAGACGCCATGACCATGCACCGCGCCTTTCTCGCTCTCGCCGTTTCGGCTTTCATCGCCGCGCCGTTCGTCGCGCCGGCCTCCGCCGCCGAGGGCCAGGCCGCGCCGCCGCGCGTGAAATGGTCGTTCGCCGGACCGTTCGGCATGTACGACCGCGCGCAGCTACAACGCGGCTTCAAGGTGTATCGCGAGGTCTGCCAGAGCTGCCATAGCCTGAGCCTGCTCTCGTTTCGCAATCTGGCGGAACCCGGCGGCCTCGACTTCACCCCGGCGCAAGCGGTCGCGATCGCGGCCGAATACAAAATCCAGGACGGCCCGAACGACGCCGGCGAGATGTTCGAGCGTCCGGGCCGGACGGCCGACCGTTTCCCCAGGCCGTTCGCCAACGACAATGCCGCGCGCGCGGCCAATGGCGGCGCGCTGCCGCCCGACCTGTCGGTGATCGCCAAGGCGCGCACCTATGAGCGCGGCTTCCCGTGGTTCGTGCTCGACATTTTCACGCAATATCAGGAGCAGGGCCCCGATTACCTGGTCGCGCTGCTCAAGGGCTATGCCGAACCGCCGGCAGGCATGACCATGCCGGACGGGACGAGCTACAATCACTATTTTCCGGGCAACATGATCGGCATGCCGCAGCCGCTGCAGGACGGCCAACTGACCTACGATGACGGCACCGAGGGCACGCTCGACAATTACGCCAAGGACGTGACCGCGTTCCTGATGTGGGCGGCCGAGCCGCACCTGGAGGCGCGCAAGCGCATCGGCTTCCAGGTCATGATCTTCCTGATCGTGTTTGCCGGCCTTCTGTATTTCACCAAGAAGAAGGTGTGGGCCGACGTTCACGGCCACGCCTGAG
>WBUW01000215.1 GCA_008933495.1 Pseudorhodoplanes sp. | reverse complement strand
GCGAGCGCCGCGGTGACGTTCTCGGCGACGCTCATGGTCGGCAGCACGCGCACAAGCAGGAAGGTGCGCGCGACACCGAGGCGGGCGATCTTGTAGGGGTTCAGCCCCGCAATCGAGCGGCCGCCGAAGAACAGCTGGCCGCCGTCCGGCTGCAACGCGCCGGAGACGAGATTGAGCACCGTGGTCTTGCCCGACCCGTTCGGCCCGATCAGACCGACAATCTCGCCGGGCCGGATCGAGAACGACAGATCGTCGACGGCGAGGAGACCGCCGAAACTCTTGCGCAGCCGGCCGGCAACCAGCAGGGCGTCCTGCGCCTGCGGGTCGGGAAGCGTCCCGGCCGATGACGGCCGATGCCAGTATTTCCAGACCAGGCCAGCGACGCCCTGCGGCAGGAAATAGACGATCACGATGAACACGAGCCCGAGCAGGATGCTGAAATGGTTCGGGAAGTTCGCCGACAGGATCTCGAACAGCAAGACCAGCGGCAGCACGCCGAGCAGCGGGCCGAACAGCGCGCCGACGCCGCCGAGCAAAGCCATGATCACGACCTGGAACGACAGCATCGGGTTGAACGCGATCGCCGGATCGATATAGGTCCAGCGCGGCGCCATGACCGCGCCGGTCACCGTCATGAACAAGGCCGAGACCGCAAACAGCGTGAGCTTGGCGCGCGTGGTGTCGATGCCGGCATGGCGGGCGACGATCTCGTCCTCCCCGATCACGCGCAAGGCAAGCCCGAGCCGCGAGCGGCCGATCAGCCAGCCGGCGGCGAAGACCAGCACCACCAGCGCCAGCAATTGCCAGTAAATCTCGTTCTGCGTGATATCGACAAAGACATAGCGGCCGACCGAGCGGTGGATATTGACCTCGTACCAGGTCACGAGCTGGCGGATCAGCTCGGCAAGGCCGAAGGTGAAGATGACAAAATAGATGCCGGACAGCCGCAGCGTGGACAGTCCGACGACGAGCGCGATCGCGACCCCGACCGCGGCGGCAAGCGCAAGCACCACGATCCAGGGCAGGATTTCGCCCACGACCGCGACCGTGTAGGCGCCGATGCCGAAAAAGGCGACGGTGGCGAGCGAGATATAGCGCGTCGGCCCCGAAAACAGCGCCCAGGCGGTCGCCAGCACGGTGAAATAGAGCAGCGTGATCCCGAGCGCGAGATAATAGCCGCTGGCATAGAACGGGAAGATTGCAGCCAGCACGAGCACGGCCGCGCCGGGCGCAAGCCATCTGAGGCGTTTGAGGTTCAACGCGCCGGCCTCCCGAACAGGCCGGTCGGCCGCACCAGAAGCACGATCAGGAACAGCGCGAAGGTGACCGCCAGCGTCAACCCGGGATCGACGAGGCGGGCGACGAAGGTCTCGGCAAGGCCGAGCAGCAGCCCGGCCGCCAGCGCTCCGAGCAGATTGCCGACGCCGCCCATGATGATGACAATCAGCGCCTTCATCGTGAACACCACGCCCATCGCCGCATTGAAAGTCAGGAACATGGAGACCAGCACGCCGCCCGCCGCCACCAGCGCGCCGCCGAGCGCAAAGGCAAAGGCCGACGCCCTGCGCACGTCGATGGCGCACAATTCCGCCGCGACCGGATTGACCGCAACCGCGCGAATCGCGGTGCCGGTGCGCGTGCGGGTGAGCGCGAGATAGATCGCAAGCCCGATCGCGGCCGCAAACAACAGCGCCAGCAGGCGGTTGAGCGCGACCGTGCTGCCGAGAATGGTCAGCGGGATCGAGAGATAGGAGAAGCTGTAATATTGCCCGCCGAACATGACGAGCATCACGCCCTGCACCACGAACAGAAGGCCGAAGGTCGCCAGGATCGAATCGACCTCGAGCATGTCGCGGCTCCTGGCGCGGCGAACGAGCGGGGTGAGGACCAGCGTGTAGACGAACCAGTTGACGACGAACGCCAGCGGCACGATGACGAGGAGCCCGGCCAGCGGGCTCACCATCAGGCCGGTGAACAGCCAGTGCGTGCTGAAAGCCGCCGCAATCAGGAACTCGCCGTACGACAGGTTCATGATGCGGGCGACGCCGTACTGGAGCGTCAGCCCGAGCGCGGTCAGCGCATACATGCCGCCGAGGATCAGCCCCGACAGAACGATGTCGATCGACAAACTCATCACGCCGCTCATTCGATGCAGGCCACCCGGACGATGCAAGCCACCCGGACGCATCCGCGGCGGCTTTCGCCGCCGCGGTCCGTGCCATCAGCTCGGCGACTTCCAGGCCGGCTTCGGAACCACCGGCTGGCGCGCGCCTTCATACCTGGCCGGCGCGATGCCGTAGAACTCGCCGTCCTTCCACTGCCCGACCCACCACACGATCGGCATGATGTTGCTCTCAAGCTTGATCCTGCCCATGACGGTGTCGAAGGTGCCGGTCTGGATCTCCTTGATCACCGCCGCGCGGTCGATCTTGCCGACGCGCTCGATCGCCTGCTGCAGGATCTGCAGGCTGACATAGGTGACCGGGCTCGCCCAGCGGTCGGGCTCCTTGCCGGTCGCCGCGACATGGCGCTTGAGATAGTCCTTGAGCGCCGGCGAATCCGCGTTCCAGCCGCCGACGCCCATCACGCCCTCGGCATTGGCGCCGAAGCGCTGCTTGTAGAGCGGGAAGGCGGTGCCGACCGCGGTGTAGAACACCTTCGGATTGAAGTTGAGCACGCGCGCGGTCTCGGTGATGCCGATGGTGTCCGGCGGATAGCTGAACGCCACGAAGGCGTCGGGATTAAGCGCCTGCGCCTCCTTGATCATCGGCTGCAGGTCCTGCGTGCCGATCGGATAGGACTTGTCGTAGACAAGCTCGAAGTTCGCCTTCTTGAAGCTGTCGCGCGCGGCGCTCGAGAGCTCGACGCCGAACTGGTCGGACACCGCAACCATCGCGACCTTCGAGCCGATCTTGCCGTCCTTGCGCAGCTTGTCGAGCACGTCGACGAGCGAATCGCCGCCCGGCTTCGAGGCGCCGAGGAACCAGAAGCTGTTCGGCCAGCGCTTGGCGAGCTCGGGCGCGCGGTCGGTGGCCGCGGTCACCGCGAGATGCGGATAGCCGAGCCGGTTGAAGGTCGGGCCGACCGCGAGATTAAGCCCCGTGCTCCAGGGCGGGAGGATGAAATCGACCTTGTCCTGCGTCGCCAGCCGCTCGATCGCCTTGACCGCTTCTTCCGAATTGCTGCGGTCGTCATACTCGACGACCTCGACCGGCACCTTCCTGCCGATCGATTTCAGCATGATGCCGCCTGAGGCATTCACGTCCTTCACCCAGAGCTGGTAATTCGGCAGCGTGGTGATGCTGGCGCCGCCGGTATAGGGACCGGTCTTCGAAATCGCATAACCGATCCGGATCGACTTGATGTCCTGGGCATCCGCGATCCCGGGCAGGGCCCAGACGGCGGCCGCCGCGAGCGCGGTCGCGCCCAATCCGGCAAAACGTTTCAGTCGCATGGTCATCATCCTCCCTTGGTTGGTATTCCCGGCGTTTCTTCAGCGCCGTTGTTCGACCCGCCCGCGAACCGCCCGAATGTTTTTTAGTGCGGGACGGCCGCGCAATGCCGTCAATAATCTTTACCGCCGGGCGCGAATGAGCGTGCGCCGCGGCCACGCCGCTGCAGACGTGCGTGCGCACGCGCCAGCGCGCGACGGGACCATTGCATGACGTTGAAATACGGCCGTCGCGGCGTGCGCGGTCGCATCCTCGTCCTCCCGGGCGTCCGGACTTTAGTCCGGATTTTTCTTTCTTGTTGAAAGCCTAGACCATATTAGTCGGACTACCAACTATTTTCCTCGGCGCCACGGGCCGACGGCGACCGCCAGCCTTGAGACAAAGTGCCGCCGGGACAAATTTTCTACTATCTTGACCGCCCCGAACGGACGGTCCTCATCCCGCAATGACCTCAGCCGCCGCCTCTGCCAGTAACCCGCAACGTTCTGTCGCGCTCGCGTCCGCCGCTCTCGTCCTGGGCGCGGTGGCGATGGGCGCATCGCCGATTTTCGTGCGCCTGGCCGATGTCGGCCCCTATGCCAGCGCGTTCTGGCGGTGCGCGCTCGCGCTGCCGTTTCTCGCCCTGTGGGCCATGCGCGAGACCGGCGGGCTTGCGGCCGCGACCCGCGGCATCGACCGGGCGGTTCTGTTCTCCGGCCTGTTCTTTGCCGGCGACCTGTTCTTCTGGCATTTGTCCATCCTCGGCACGACGGTTGCCAACGCAACCTTTTTCGCGACGACGGCGCCGATCTGGGTCGCGCTCGGGGCCTTTCTGTTCCTGCGCGAAGCGATCCGTGCGCGCACCATCGGCGGCATTGCGCTGTGCATCCTGGGCGGCTCTGCGCTTGTGGGACAATCGTTCGGATTTGCCCCGCAACGCCTGCCGGGCGATCTGTTCGGTCTGATCACCGCGATCTTCTTCGGCAGCTACATGCTGACCGTTCGCGCCGCGCGCGCGCGGCTCGGAGCCGGCCAGCTTGCCCTCGTTTCGACCGCGATCACGGCCGCGATTCTGTTCGCCGTCGCGCTTGCGCTCGAACCGGCGATCGTGCCGCGCTCGCTTCACGGCGCGCTCGCCTTGCTGGCGCTGGCGCTGGTCTCGCAGGTCGGCGGACAGGGATTGCTCGCGGTCGCACTCGGCACGCTGCCGGCGACGTTCTCTTCGCTTGTCATATTTCTTGAAGCGATCGCCGCGGCCGCGCTCGCCTGGCTCATCCTCGGTGAAGGACTCGGGCCGCTGCAATGGCTCGGCGGCGTGCTCATTCTCGGCGGCATCTATGCGGCGCGGCCGCGCCGCAGCGCCGAAACCGGGGTGGCGCTGTGAGCGAGGCGCAACGCGATTTGCTCGACCGACTGTTTGCCGGCGCCATCGCGGCCGCGCATCCGGCTGGCCGGCTGCCGCAGCTGCTGCCGGCGCCGCCCGCCGATGGCCACCTGATCATGCTTGCCGCCGGCAAGGCCGCCGGCGCGATGACCGAAGTCGCCGAGCGGCATTATCTCGACACTCTCGGCCTTGCCGCCGGCCGCCTGGCCGGGCTCGCCGTCGCGCGCCACGGCTACGCGCGCCCGACCCGTGTCGCCGAGATGATCGAGGCCGGCCATCCGGTGCCGGACGAAGCAAGCCTTGCCGCCGCCGCCGGCGCGCTCGCGCTCGCGCAATCGGCGGGCGCGGACGATCTCGTTCTGGTGCTGATGTCGGGCGGGGCGTCGGCGAACTGGATCGCGCCGGCCGCGGGCCTCACGCTCGCCGAAAAGCAGGCCGTCACGCGCGCGCTGCTGCGCTCGGGCGCCAATATCGGCGAGATCAATAGCGTGCGCAAACATCTCTCGCGCATCAAGGGCGGACGGCTGGCGCGCGCCGCCTTCCCCGCCCGGGTGGTCACGCTCGCGATTTCCGACGTGCCGGGCGACGATCCCGACACGATCGGCTCCGGGCCGACCGTCCCCGACCGCTCGACGCTCGCCGACGCGCGCGCGATCGTCGCCCGCTATCGTCTCGACCTGCCGGCGGCGGTGCACCGGGCGCTGGCCGATCCCGCGAACGAAACGCCCAAGCCGGGTGACCCGGTTTTCGCCGCCGCCGCATTTCATCTCGCCGCGCGTCCGGCCGACGCCTTCGCCGCCGCCGAAGCGATCGTGCGCGGAGCGGGCTATGATTATGTCTTCCTGGGTGAGCGCCTCGAGGGCGAAGCGCGCGAGGTCGCCGCCGCCCATGCCCGCCTCGCGCGCCAATTGCAGACGCAAGGCCGGCGCGCCGCCATCCTGTCGGGCGGCGAACTCACGGTCACGATCAGCGGCAGCGGGCGCGGCGGCCCCAACCAGGAATATGCGCTGGCGCTGGCGATCGCGTCGGGAGCAAGCCCTGCCGTCGGCCTGCAGACCGCGATCGTCGCCGGCTTCCTCATCTCG